>NZ_FAOO01000013.1 GCF_900070205.1 Candidatus Thermokryptus mobilis
CAGGTAAATTCCATTTGGTTGGATTAGATATGGGAGGGTTTGCGTATGCGTTTTCAATTGATTCGGGCAGAACCTGGATTGGATATCGCAATCTTTCGTATGTTACCTCAGTGCCAAAACTTTTTGAATTTCGTCAAAATTATCCGAACCCGTTTAATCTAAAAACAACAATTGAGTTCTCAATTTACAAGGAAGCATATTTCTCTTAAAATTTACAACATTGAAGGACGGATTATAACGACTCTGGTAAGTTCAAACAAAAAACCAGGAACTTATAAAATTGAATTCAACGCAAGCGACCTATCAAGCGGAGTTTACTTCGCCGAACTGACCGTAGATAGACAAAAAGAAATTCAAAAAATGCTACTGATTAAATAAAAATTCACCTTGACACAGCTTTACTTAACCCACTAACCGAAAAGTCAACTTCATTGCCGAACAAGCTCAACTTTCCATTTATATGCTTTGTTTTATCCTTGATGCGTAAACCACCATTTGAAATTTCAACCACATCATTGTGACAGCTCGTCCCGCAAGATGTAGCCGATACCTTCGGATGAGTTCCGCCAGGTGGTAGCCCGTGACAACTTCCGCACTCGGCTTGACTTCCATCAACGACATTCCATTTAGGAGCATTGTTCATGTTCCCGTTTCTGAAATAACCGTGACAATATGTATTTGAACAGGTTAAATTGCCTGAATCGTAAATCGGGCTCGGCACTATATATTCACCTATGTTAAAACCAGCAGATTTATGTCTTGCAAGTGAGCTATCTTGAAAGATGACTTCTGCTCCTGGGGTTGAATCAATATGACCTGGGGATTTAAGAGCGGTCGGTTTTATATGACACTCAGCACAGTCAAAACCAACGCTGACTTTACCTTCAATGAGATGAGATTGATGAGCCCCGACACCACGAGAAGTTGTTGAGAAGTTATTGTTCAAATCTCTCGGCGGGGCTGGATTTGCAACACTTCCGTGACAAGTATTGCACGCCTCTGGACCACCAACGCTATTATGACAGGTATAACAAGAAGACCTGCTCACACCACCTGTATAATCTTTTCCGTGACATTGTTTGCACTGATCAAAGTCATAACTTGTTCTTCTTAAAAACTTACCATGTGAATTTTCACTTTTAATGTCAACCCAATCTGAAGGATGAATTCTTATATCACCAAGCAAAAGGCTATCTTCAACAACCCATTTTTTTATCTTGTCAGCTTTGATTGAGGAATCAGCACCAAGATATTTTCGCATACTTCCACCGGGCTGAGTGACGCGAACTATTTTGCTGTTTTGGTCCCCCGGAAAAGCAACACCACTTTGTATTATGCCGAAATAAGTTGAAAGGTCAAAATCTGAATTTTGGTTATGACAGCCGATGCAATTGTTATCAAAAATTGGTTTTATATCGTCTTTGTAGGTTAATTTAACTTTTGGTTGAGGTGTTAAAACATCCTCTTTTAACTCACTGCAAGAAAAGAAAAGCAATGAAAGTGAAAAAATCAAGAACAAAATTTTTGATTTCATTTTCGTTTTTGAAAATTTAATTTTTACTTTTCTTGCCCATGACAATATCCACAGAAACCAATACCAGCTTTTCTAGTATTAATGTGGCAAGTAAAGCAAACCGAACCATCGTTTGTGTGCCAATCACCTTCAACATCTTTCATATAATTTTTCGGATGCGTCTTCGGGTCGTTCCCAAGTCCAGGGTTTCTATCAACATGGCAGAGAACACAAGTTGGGTCAGCTCCCTCTGTATCGTGACAGCTCATACACATTTCAATGTCCCTTTTTGCAAGTTTTGCATGCCTTCCGCCACCCGTTCCAACTCCAATTGTAACGAAATCATTTCCCTTATGCCATTCCGGTTTAACAGAACTTGTGGTTGCGCCATTTGGAACATGACAACCAGAACAGAACGTTTGCCTATCGTGGCAAACATAGCAATCATTTGACTTTGCCTTTGCGTCAATTCCGTGAGTGTAGCGGTAATTTAGGTCATGGACTCTTTGTAAAACAAGCTGTTGCTTCCCTGAGCTTTGTGGGGTGAAGGGAGAATAAAAATCACTTCCAACTCGCAAAAGATTTGCCCCATCGTGACACTGTTGACAGAAATCATCTGAATGACAAGTGATGCAACTATTTTCAGCCCCACCGGCGCGGACAAGCTTTTTATGCTCGGTTTTAAAATCGGCTACCTTATGGCTTGACGGCAAGATTGAAACCATTTCTTTATGGCACGCCTCACATTCATTCGTAGCGATTCTATTGTTATGACAGGCAAAACAACTCTCCATGCTTGGCAAATGTTCCGGCGTTGCATAGTCAACTTTATCTGAGCCAGCGTGACAGTCAAGACAATTCATCTTTTGATTCTCAATGTGAAATTTATGCGAAAAGATAATTTTCCGCACCGGGGCTTCGTAAGGGACTAATAGTTCAATGTCTTTATGACAATACTCACATGGTGTTGATTTCTCATCGTGACAATTATAGCATGTGCTCATATCAGGTAAAAGAAAATCGGAGGCGTTTTCACTTTTCAGTGCCTCAGCGTGACAATCGGTGCACTCGGCACCAACATTTTCAGCGTGAAATTGATGTGAAAATTTAATGTTCATCCATTGCTTAACATTGTCACCATAAAATTCCGCCTTGTCGGATTTGTCAGAGTTTGAAAAAGCGACAAACACAAATGAAGCTGGAACAAGTAAAATGGTGAAGAAATACAGAGCAAAAATTTTAAAATTTGATTTCATCGCAACTTCCGAATGTTAATTTTTCATTTGATAAAACCAATGTTTGTGAAAAGCCAGTAATTTAACTTGAAGAAGAAACGGAAATCAGAGCTGTAAATTCTGTTCCGCAGATATTGACCTTGGATGTCAAATGAAAACGCCCTGTTAAGTTTATAATTCACACCGAGCGATAAAGCGATGGATTTTTCCCTTTCTGTGACATCTGAAAGTTTATATGAGGCGTAGCTTAAGCTCACATTTGGTATCAACCTATCTCCAAACATCGGATAGTAAAGTTGAGCCGAGAACCCATCAAGTTCGCCAGCATACCCAATCCTTTTTGCAAAATTAACAGAACCATATCCAGCATCAAAACCAAAAACTATCCTTTGCGATTTCTCATCAACATAATTCACATTTGAAAATCCAACGGTAAGTCTGAAAAGTGATGAAATTTTATAATTTACGCCCACTTCAATTTCTTTCGTGACGCCATAATTGAAAACGGAAAAAATTGAATTCACGGGGATCCGCGGGTCGCGATAATCATAACCAGCGTTCAACTTCAAGCGATTTGTCAAATTAACTCCAAGTGACACCTCCCCTCTTGAAAATTTTGACTTATTCAAATCATAATCCGCCCGTGAATAAAATTCAAAAATGGAAAAATCATACCCAACATCAGCGCTGATGATTTGATACTGTGAAGAGACTGTGTTAATCTCCTGAGCAAAGACATCACCCAAGCTGTCAGCTCGTAGCGCTGAATACGGCTTTGGTTTTCTATGTTGGTTAAAATAGCTTAACGAAGTGTTTAAATCACCGCTTGAAAACTTCAATTGACCGCCGAACATAAAATTATTCCTTGTGTCATCTGTGATACTAAATTTCTGACCGACGGGTGGGAGAAAACCACCATAAACATTCGCTGAAAGAGACTTCAAGATTTTCGTATTTATGAAAGCACCATCAATCGTTCCAACACCAACGCCAGAAAAAACCGCAAACCTTCCGATTTTCAAATTAAATCTATTAAAGAGATTTCTCCAGTTGATATAGAAATTGTAAAATCTAACGCGCGGGTCACCCGATTGCTTCTGGCGAAAATCATTTGAGAGATTAGCAAAGGCATGAAAAGATAAATTTCCCTGACTTAAAGATAACTGCGCAAATTGATAAGCCCGAAGATGATTTGTTGATATTGTTTGGGTTTCTTGTCTTTGCCACATGTACGCAGATGTTGTCAAGCGCAGGTTTAGATTTTGGGCAAATAAAAATGCTGGCAAAACTAATAAAATTAAAATTCTCATTTTCGTCTTTCAATTTGTTTAATTTTAAGGTAGAGTGCAATCACAAGGATAGTTATTATCAAAGTTGAAGCACCGAGTCCCCATCGCCTAAAGTAATATTCATCTATTGCCTCAAGCCCCGCTCTTGTAACTTCACTTATTATCTCATATCCGGGATTTATCGTCTCTTTAAATTCATCAAGGTTTGCTGTATGAATTACCGTCCTTGCTTTGATCAAAATTTGGGGGACATCATTCATTTGATATCTTGCGTCAGAGACATCCATTCCTTTGGTTTCAGCTTCATATAGTATCTCCTTCGCTTTATTAATTTTGACAACAAGGGTATCAATCATCTCGCGCATTTGCCTTGCGACTTCAAAGCCCTTATCCCCTTCTTTATGACACTTTATACAAGTCGCTTTTGTATTTGTTCCAAGCATTTCATCCGTCGGTTTTTCAATTAGATGATACCCGTGGCAAACCTCACACTGCGGTATTTTCTTAGCTTCAAAGACAGGAGCGTGGGGACTCCTTGAAAACATCTCGGCATTTAAAGCGTGGCAAGTACCACAAACATGGGAAATTGACTTAACACCAGGGGGAATAGCACCGTGATTTCCATGGCAATCATTACAAGCAGGAGCTGATAAATCCCCCTTCTCAAGCAAAGCCCTACCGTGAACGCTTTTGACATATTTTTCATACTGATCCGTTGGAATTTTATAACCGCGCATATAGCTGGCGTCGCTATGACATCTTGCGCAAGTTGTTGGTAAATTTGAAGCAAAGACCGTTGAGCGCGGATCATTAGCAGGGAAAATGTCATGTGCGGAATGACAATCCGAACAGGTTGCAACCTTTATATCACCACGCAAAATTCTCTGCCCATGAACGCTCGTCTTATACTTTTCAAATTGATCAGTCGGTAGCCCAGGGTTAAACCTTTTCATATAATTTGCATCGCTATGACACTTTGAACATAATCTGATCTCTCTCGTCGGATATACAGGCGACCTTGGATCAGAAGCTCTTTTTATCTCGTGTATGCCATGACAAGTTACACAAGTTGCAATTTCACTCTTGCCGTGAACGCTCGCCTTGAAAAGTTTGAATTGGGAAACATCAACCTTTGAATTAAATTTTTTCATCGTTTCTTCATTAGAATGACATCTCAAACAGACATCAATTATCTTATCTCCTTTGGGGACACCTATGAATCCCCTTTCTTTGCTCATAGCCACATCCATATCATCGCTTGTTCTGTCACCGCCGTGACAGTCGGCGCAAGAGATGCCCAATTTGAAATGAACATCTTCGGAATAAAGAGCTGTTGGTTTATCGCCGACAACATCTTTATGACAATTATAACAGCCATCCTTATTTTGAGCGAAAGAAATCAGACTCAAAAAGAATAAAGAAAGGAAAATTTTACGCACCATTATATCAAAATTTTTTATTTTAACTTAACACATAACCAAGTATTGTCATAGTCAACATGTAAATCAAAACGAACAAACCGATCAAATTTATCAATCTATTTCTGTATCCATTTTTCGTTTTAACATCCCAAAATGGGACAAGAAGCCAAAGTATTCCAGCCACCGTAAACATCAGGACTCCGAAAAATTCGCCTTCAAGAAAAAGGACCTTTGGGGGCAAAAGCTTTAAAGTTTGATACATAAACAGAAAATACCATTCTGGTTTTATACCAGCTGGGGCTGGGGCAAATGGATCGGCTTTTTTACCGAGTTCCCATGGGAAAAATACAGCAAGGACTGCAAGTATATTCAAAATTATGAGCCACAGCAAAAGATCGCGGAGTAAAAAGTTTGGGAAAAACGGTATGTATTTTCTCCTCTCGGGCGGTAACTTCTCCCACTCGGGGGGCTCGCTCATCCCTTGAATTTGTATAAACAAAAGATGAAAGAAAAGTATAACTGTAAAGATCCCCGGAAGGATTGCAACATGCAAGCCAAAAAATCTCGCAAGCGTTGCCCCAGTTACATCCTCACCACCGCGGATAATTTTTAACAGATCTTTCCCTATCCAAGGTATTGAACCGATAATGTCCGTTCCAACTTTTGTCGCAAAAAACGCAAGCTCATTCCATGGCAAAAGATATCCACTAAAACCGAAAGTCAAAGCAAGAACTAAAAGTAAAAACCCGGTAACCCAAGTCAATTCCCTTGGTTTTCTGTACGCCTTTGTGAAATAGACGCTAAACATATGTATGAAAACAGCCAATATCATCAAATTAGCAGACCAACTGTGAATTGAACGAATTAACCAGCCAAATTTAACTTTTGAAACTATAAATTGAACGCTCTCATAAGAGCTATCTTCACCGACACGATAATAAAGCAAAAGAAGGATGCCCGTTAAAACCTGGATTATAAAAAGAAATAAGCTGACCCCGCCGAAATAATACCAAATTGAATGCCTGTGTTGAGGAACTGACTTGTGAGACATAAACTCAATAAAACCACGGATATTATATCTTTCATCAAACCAATTAAATAATTTTTCACCCAATTTTGCCATCTCCTCACGCCTCCTTTGTTACATAGATTTCATCGCCTCTAATAATGACTCGGAACTGCTCAAGTGGTCTCGGTGGAGGTCCTGATATATTTCTTCCATTTAGGTCATACTTTCCGTTATGACATGCGCACCAGATTGCTTTCATGTCTTCCCGATATTGGACAGTACAATCAAGGTGTGTACAAACAGCTGAGAAAGCCCTAAACTCGCCATTTTCAAGCCGAAGCAAAAGCCCGGGTTTGTTGCCAAATTTAAATATAGTTCCCGTCCCCGGCTTAAAGTCATCAACCTTGCCAAGTTTTACACTTTTTATTTTTGCCTCGGGAAGTTTTGGAGGGATGATATATTTGATGACGGGATAAAGAACAGATATAAGCCAACCGATAAAACCAAAGCCAAGGAGATAGTTCAAAAAGTCACGCCTTGATTTTCTTAAACCAGGTTCCATTTCCACTCCTTTCTTCATTTTAATCAGAAACGAAAAGGGGCACATCTTTTTTATAGATGCGCCCCTTAATCAAAAGTTACTTTTCCTTCGGCAAAGGATGAGCTATCTCAGCCCACATTTTCTTAAAGTCAAAGCCCTTAAATGTGGGACTTTCTTCATTATGACATGTCTTGCAAAGCTTCTCGGCGCTACCATCAGCGACAAGCACAAGTACAAGCCCGTTCTTGATAGCCTCTTCACGGTTTTGCATGATTTTCAATGCCTTATACTCAGACCCAGGACCATGGCAAGCCTCACATTGAACACCATCTTCAATCTTGAACCTTTCAAGGAACGCCTCTTTTGGAGCCCCAAATCCAGTCACATGACATTTCAAGCACTCTGGCGCTTCATACGGTGGGACTTTAATTCCCTTCGCTTCAGCTATCTTTTTAGCTTCTTCAGTCTTGAGCGTTTCATACGCCTTTGCATGTTTACTTGATTGCCAAATCTCAAACATCTTACCTTTCTTCTCACCCTTATGACATGGTGCGCAAACCGCTACACCAACATACTTGAACTTTGGAGATTCTTGAGAGAATAGATAGGTCAAATAGATGGGAATTAAAAGGAAAGAGACAGCTAATAAGCCTTTCATCTTTTCCTCCGATATTTTTTAATTTTACAACTTTAATTTAACCGAAATAAAGCAAATTGTCAAGTTGATTTCAAACCTCAGTTGCTTGCTGTGCTAGAGATTAGTTCCCTTTTTATCTCGTTCAAAACATCAACGACAAGTGAATAATTATGGAGCCCAGAAGCACTCCATCTTTCTATTTCCTCAACCATACGCTTAAGCTCATCCTTATCTTTCCTTGGGCTTTTTAAACTTAAATCTTTGATCTCAATTATCAATTTTCTCACCTCATTTTTCCACTCAACCGCCATTGCATCATAGCCAGCATCGTGACAGTTTAAGCAAACTTTTTCGCTCGGACGCATAACTTTATTGTTAACCACATGGCAATCCACACATTCAACCCCAGCTTCTCTCATAACATCTGGCATCTTTTTCCCCAAATAACTTCCAGAATAAATTTCATCTGAAATTTTATGGCACGCCTTACAGCCCTCAACCGTTTGATTTTGATGATGGCAAGAATTACAATTATCCTTTGACACGATTAATTCACCATGTCTCCTTGCATTTGAATGGCACACATTACATCTCAAACCTTTCTCTTGAACATGCTTTGAATGCTGAAAAACTGTCCCGTAGATTGCTCTTGATATATTTTCAATCCCGGTGTGACAATTGGCGCACTCGCCTGGAACACGAGACCCAACTAAAACGCTCGGCACTTGATAATTTAAACCAGCGACTTTCACCGCCTTAGAAAGATATTCATATGCCTTTGAAATTATTTGATCGGAATAGGTTATATTATGAACCGCTTTCCCAGCTTCAACGACTGCAACCGCGTCTTTCGCCTTTTGAATATAAATTTTCGCTTCCTTGACATCGGTAAGCGAATCAACCTCTTGAATTGAACTTTTCAGCTGGGAAATCTTCTTATCCGCAGTTTCCTCCCATAATTTCAGCAATTTAGCATAACCTTTACCATGGCATGTCTCACAGGATTGCGGACGCGCTATTTTAACTTTTGCTTCCCCAACCAACTCCTCGTGAAAGATATGACAACTTGCACAATTCAATCCCGCCTCAAACATGGGATTTGGATGTCCCTTTAAACCATTTATATCTTTTCCAGTGAATAATAAAACTTGGTTTTTATGTTCACCAGTGTGACAAGTTGTGCATTCAAGCTCCTCACCCGGGCTCAATCTCTGAATTTTATGCTGAATCGTGAGATGACATTGTATGCACTCTATCTTATGTTCAGAGATGTGAACTCTATGCAAAAGATCTGTATTTCCATATTGGCTCAATCTCGCATGGTCAAAATGACAAGCATAACAATTCTCACGCGGGACGAATCCATCACCAATAATCGTGTTAACATGACAACGCGTGCATTCTATCCCACGCTTTACGATCTCGCTGTGATCAAATCTGTATTTCACCATTTCCTCCTTTGGTATTGACTCCCAATGATGACAAGTTTGACAATTTGAAAGTTTTCTATAAATAGCGAATTCAATATCCCCATCTCGCTTGAAATGGCACAAAAAACAAGTCGTCTCGGTAACAGTTATATGCTCCCCTTGAACTATCTGGGAGTGACAACTCGTGCATCTTAATTTTTTGCCTCGCCTCATCTCTTCAAGATGCGGAGCATGGTCAAAGACGACACCTTTGAATATAACTTTGCCCTTTAAAAGTCGCGTCTCATGACAACCACTTTGCAAACATGACTCATCAGATATCTCAGCCCAAGGTTTCCTCTTCGTATATGAACGGGCAAAATAATTCACAACTTGGACAAGACCCTCAACTTTACCTCTAACAGTGCCAGCAAACCCCGGCGGAAAATGACACTTAACACAAGTTACATCATTATGTGTTGATGTCTTCCAACTCTCGTAAAACGGCTCCATATAATGACATATTGGACAAAAAGAAGGACGGGATGTGAACTCCGCTGAAAGTGCAATCACAAACAAAAAAGCTATGACCGCAATGCTTATTTTTAAAAGCGCCTTTTTCAACTTTCCATGTTCCATTTAATTCTTATTCCCGTTTTCAACAAAATTAAAACCTCTCATAAACTTTTCAATCCTTTGTCTCAAATCGTCAATATACTGTAAGTTATGCGCTCCAAATGAACCCTCTCTCAAAAATTCTTCAATCTCGCTTCTCAATCTGACAAACTCTCCAATATTACCTTTATCACTATTAATTTTTAAAAATCGGATCAAATCTGCAAGTGAAGAATCCCATCTCTCAATTGTCTTCCTTAAATCCTCTCTCTTTCCGGCAAAATCATCAATGTAGCTTTGCTCGTGGCAAGAACCGCAAATCTCAATACCTGCTCTTATCGGCTTATCACTGTTGG
Organism: Candidatus Thermokryptus mobilis; assembly: GCF_900070205.1. Classification (NCBI taxonomy): domain Bacteria; kingdom Pseudomonadati; phylum Candidatus Kryptoniota; genus Candidatus Thermokryptus; species Candidatus Thermokryptus mobilis. The sequence continues at coordinate 10,026 of NZ_FAOO01000013.1, forward strand.
ATAAATGGCAATCCTGACAGGAAATGTCCGCTTGAGCCATGAAATCCTCCTCCGAGCTTAAAAACTTACCACGATAAAATTTCGCTTGCTTATCGTGACAACTTTCACATTTAACATCAGCTCTTAAATCCCTGTGATGGCAAGAATTACAATCTTTGACAAAGTCAAGAACTTTTCCATGAGAAGGTTTTAGCGGTTCACCACCTATATGACAGTCAACACAATTTAACTTAAAAAGATGAACGCCATGCGGAAACTCCCTTGACCTGTATAAGTTATTTAAATTTTCAATACCGAAGTGACAATCAAGACACCTTGAATTATTCTTGAAAACGAACTCAACCGATGGCTTGCTGCGCGATGCCTTTATCTCCTTTTCAATTTCATCAAGCAAGACATTGACATATTTTATGTTATGCACACCGAAACTGCCATCCCTTTTCACTATCTCAAGATTCGCATTCACATTTTCATTGTTGAACTCAATCATACCAACCTTTTTTAAAAGACCGGCGATCTCAACTTCCTTCTCAATTTTACTTATCCTCTCTCTAATAATTTTCTGCCACTGTGTTACAAGTTTATCATAACCTTTTCCATGACAATTCACACACGACATCGGATTAAATTTCGGAAGTTCAAATAATGTCTCGGCGTGTGTTTTAACAAGTTTAACCTCATGACAACCTCTACACGATACCCCGGAGAGAAACATTGGATCGGGCAAAATTGGAACGCCTCTTCCAGCACTTCCAGCGTAGATTTTTTCTTGAATGGAATGCCTGTTACCGTGGCATTCCTGACAAACTGGGGAAAAAACTTCAAAAACCTCAATCTTGCCGTGCTTTATCTCATTGTGACATTTAAAACAGTTTATCCTCTCTGCGCTGACATGAACCTTATGCATATCCTTTGATCCAAGCGTCATCCCTGCCACACCTATATGACAAGATGAGCATCTCTCTAACCTAACATCACCCCTTCCAACGACAACATGAATGTGACAAGTTCCACATTCAACTTTATTCTTGATATATTCTGAATGATTAAATGCAACACCCCAAATCATTATATCATCCTTAGGCGGTCCATGACAACTCCCACACCCTGAAACTGGATGTGCCTCCTTTACTTCCCCACCCATAAAATGACACAATACACATATTTTTTCAGAAACCGCCTCATGCCTGCCCTGAACAAGCTCGGAATGACATGTCTGGCATTGCATCTTGAAACCGACTTTTTCCTCCGATAAATGATTCAAATGTGTGAAGCTTATTCTACCGTTTAAGAACTTCACCTCTTTGCCGACATACCCTTTTTCACTATGACATTTCAGGCAGGACTCGTTATCAACCTTTGATCTTATCTCATAGTTGTAAACGCCAAGATAATACCTCACTATCTCAGAAAAAAGTCGAACTTTTCCTTTGAAATAATTGGAAAATCCACTCCCATAATGGCAAGTTGAACAATTCACCTGATTATGTGTTGATGAAAGCCAATTCTCATAATATGGTTTCATAAAATGACAAGAAGCACAAAACTCCGGGTCATCCGATGCCCTTAGAAAGAGAAAAAATAGATATCCAGCGAAAACTAAAAACACGGATGAAATTAAAATCCGACGCTTACTTTTCATCTGCCTTCCCCTCCTTCATAAGTTTCTCCTTCATAATCTTCTCATATTCAAGCGGATGTTCTCTCATCATCCTCTCTTTTGAAATCTTTCCAGTGAAAATCGTTGGATTAAACGGGAATACATGCGGATTAAAATGAGCATTATACCAATGCCATATGACAATAGCAAGTGTAGCAAGCATAGCCTCGTCTGAATGCGCCTCCTTAGCTATGTCAAAGACAAACTTCGGGAAAATTCCAAGGAAAAAATTATGAAACCATAAAATCAACCCAGACAAAACCATTATCACCATACCCCAATAAACAGCCCAATAATCAAACTTTTCAATATACGAATACCTACCATATTTAGGTCTCTCGTTCGTTTTGCCAAGCATATATTTAATGTTTTGATAAAAATCAAGGAAATCCTTTTTCCTTGGCAGAAGCTCTTTAAATTCATTTCTACCCTCTTTCGTAAAAGCTATGTAAATCGTATGCCAAATTGAGACGAAAATTAACATCCCAGCCCCAACCCTATGGATAAACCTTGACACTTGAATCCCACCTATTAAATCAAAAAATAAATTAGCCCACCAAGAATCGTGAAACTTGATCGGTAAGCCAGTTATGATCAACAAAATCACACCAATAGCAAGCGTCAAATGTTGAAGGCGTATGTTTAAACTGAAACGGACAAAATATTCCTCCTCTTCCTTTTTTGCCTTTTTCAAACTTTCCCTCTTCTTCCTCTCAACTTCCTCTTCAATCTTCTTGGCTATTTCAATTCTCAACCTCTCGCGAAATTCCTCATCAAGTTCAACATCTTTAGTCTTTTCAACCTCGCTTATCAATTTTTCTGCTTCCTCTAATGAATTTTTCCTCTTCATTTACTCCACCGATTTTCTTTTTCTCCTAAAATGCCCAATTAAGTCAAGAACGATATGTGTGAACAGCCCAGCAAGAACGATAAGCGTGAACCACTTAAAGAATGTGTAGACATAATAAACTATCCCAGCTTCTTTTTCACCCGGCAGAATATGGAACTTTCCTTTTGCCACATTTTCGTTTGCCCTCGGATGACATTTACCACAGGTCTTTGCGAGATTTGCCGGGTGAATTGGTGACTTCGGGTCACGCGATGGTAAAACATCGTGATATTCATGACAAGAGGCACAATTAGCAGCTCTAACCACACCGAATTTCAAAGCTATACCATGGAAGCTTTCCTTGTACGCTTCTGGATTTTTAACAGGAACACCAACCCTTTTCATTAACTTTACATCAGAATGACATTTGTCACAAGTTCCAACGACATTTTTTGGATTTAAACTTGATCTCGGGTCCTCCGGAGGCAAGATATCATGCTCGCGATGACAATCAGAGCAAACCGCCGATTCAAGAACACCTCTCTGAATCCCAGCCCAGTGAATTGAACTATAATACTCATCCCTAACCGTTTGATGGCATCTACCACAAAGTTCGGGTATTTTAGTTTTATATACACTTGAACTTGGGTCCTCTGGCTTTTTGACATAATGAACCGTGTGGCAATCTTTACAATCGGGCGCATTTTTACCACGGGCTATAGCCCTACTGTGAACGCTTTCCTTATATTTCTCCGGCTTTGCTGTAACAGGAGCCCCAACCGTATTCCCTTCAAAATGACATTGCAAGCAATGTATTTTCTTGGGCTTGGTAAAATGAGGTATGACCCTTACATCAACATGGCAAGCAACACAGAGAAACTTACTGTGCACTGAACTTTCAAATTCCTCTCTTGAGACATAAAGTGATTTAAATCTCCCCTGTTCAATCACACCAAAATTTTTAACACCATGACAAACAAAACATCTATCATTTTTCAACTGCGAATTCGCTTGACCGATCACAAAGAAGAAAAATAAAAAAATCAGCCCATATCTCATCTTTCACTTTCCTTATTTTTTATATCAAGATATTCAAGATAATGGTTTTCCTTGAGCCATTCCTCAGAAACATAACCATGCCAAAAGGAGGAGTTCATCGGGAAATTTCCCGGAGAGAGATGAACTAAGTAAAGATGCCAAAGGACAAGAAATGTTATTATAAGAGTTGCCGTCGCACTATGTAACGCCTGCGAAAGGTCAAAAAACCATTTCGGGAAAATACCAAAGAGATAATTGTGAAACCAGAGAACGAAACCGCTCAAAGTCATTATCAAAAAGAATATAAAAAATGCCCAATATTGAATCTTCTCTTTATACGAATACCTGCCATACATAGGTGGTCTCTCATTTTTGCCTATGTCGTATCTAAAACTTTCAACGAAATCCTTAAAATCTTTTTTCCTTGGCAACAACTCGATGAACTCATGTCTGCCCTCAGAGGTGAAAATGATATAAATTAGGTGATAAATTCCCGTTATAAAAAGCAATATCGCTGAAATCCTATGAATAGTTCCCCTCGCTTCAAAACCACCCTCAATGAAAATCAAAAACCTCCCAAGCCAAGTATCGTGATACCTCAAAGCAAAACCAGTTATTATCAAAAGTATAACGCTCACCATCAAAAGAAAATGCTGAATTCTCCAAGAAAGCGAAAAACGCAATATCTTTTTACCTGTTTCCATATTTCAACCTATTTTTTTATTCAAAATACTCAAAACTTGACCTGATCCCATCTGTAACTGAAATTTGTGCCTCAATCTCTTTCAATTTCTCCTCAAGCAAACGGCGATGCTCTTTCTCCATCTCAGCAAGCTCAAGCAAAAACTTTTGAACCTGAGGCTCGCATGCTTTCAAAGACGCAGAGTAATAATAATCAAACGAATCCTTCTCTCGCTCAATGGCTGTCCTCAAAATTTCAACGATTATGTTTTTAACTTCCATATTTTCGCAACTCATAGCTAAACCTCTTGTTTAATTTTTTGAGTTTTTATCCTTTCAAGCTCCAAAGGATGCTCTTTCTCCATCTCCTCTTCAGTCAAATAACCAGTCAACCAAGCAAAATTCATAGGATAAACATCCGGGTTGAAAATCACATAATAGATATGCCAAACGATTATAGCCAAGAAAGCAAGCCACGCTTCAAAATAATGAATTGTATTGCAAACATCAACAAATGTTTTTGAAAACCAACCCATGAAATGATTCTCAAACCAAAGAACCACACCTGTCACCGTCATAACAACCGTCCCCCAGATCAAAGCCCAATATTCACTCTTCTCAATGTAATTGAACCTGCCAAACTTCGGCTTCTCCTTTGAAAGCCCAAGATTATATTTTAAAACTTGAACCATATCTTTAACATCTTGCTTCCTAAACATTATGTCCCGTATAAACTCCCTGCCTCTTTTCGTGAAGATGATGTAATAGAGATGATAAATTGAATCAAGAACTAAGACAACCGCAGCAATTCTGTGTATTAAACCCCTGTATTTAAAAAATCCTTCACCACCGATATTTCTTATACCAACAACCCACCAGGCATCCGGAAAAGCAAGCATGAAACCAGTTATTACAAGCGTGAAGAAACTGATAAGAAGCGCAAAATGCTGAACTCTTTCTTCAAGCGTCATCCTAAGATACAAATTCGTCTTCCGTTCAAGTTCGTCCCTATGATAAACCCCATGCGAATGCTTTTGCTTATACCTATCTATCGTTTTCCTTATCCAGTCCAGGACATTGTGAATAAACATTGACCCAACGATTGAGACGATCAAAACGATGTAAATCGTTGATATCCAGTAGATGATTTTTTCATCTGTGCTTGTAACTGTTACATGGATTTTCCCCTTTGTAAAGTTTTCATTTGCCCCTGGATGACACTTGCCACATGTTTTTACAAGATTTGCCTTGTGAATGCTTGACCTCGGATCAGAAGATGGTAAAATATCGTGAACACCGTGACAGCTTGCACAATTTGCTGCTTCAACATTCCCAAGGCGGACATTTAAACCATGATAGCTATCAACAAACGATTTATATTTACCTGACGGGAGCCCGTACTTCTCTTCAAATTTAACCGAGCCATGACATTTTGAACAAAGTTGAAGTGCGACATTTCTCGGCGCAACCGGTGAGCGTGGATCGGTTGGTTCAAGAATTAAATGCTCACCGTGACAATCCGTGCATGTAGGCGAATCGGCGTTACCCTTGCTTAGGGCAACACCGTGAACGCTTTGACTGAATTCTTCAACTACCTTTACATGACAGCGTCCGCATGTTGAAGCAACATTGAACTTAAAGACCTTTGATGCGGGATTACTTACCTTCATCATCTCGTGAGCACCGTGACAATCACTGCAAACCGCAGCGTTTTCATTCCCAGCGTGATACAATCGCCCATGAACACTTTTCTCATAAGAAGATATAAAACTTGAAGTGTGCGTCATCCTCTGCCTGACATCCGGATTATCAAGGTGACATCTCAAACAAATTTCTATCTCATTTGCTCGGCTTATCTTTGATTTTGAACTCGTTACTTTAAATATATCGTGCTCACCGTGACAGTCCGTGCAAGTCGGCGCCTGTTCAAAACCACTAGCGAATGATTTCCCATGATCGGACTCAAAATAATTCCTTGAAATTTCCTCGTGACATTTCATACATGTATGAGATATATTTCGCCTTGCAACACTTGAATTCGGATCGCTCGCCTTCAACACCTTATGCCCCGTATGACAACCAGAACAAGGTACGACCTTCCCGTGAATGCTCTCTTTATATTTCAAAACGAACTCCTGCTTCTCGTGCACGATCTTCTTGTCAGCATGACAGCGTAAACAAACATCAGAAGAAGCTAACTTAACAGAATGATATCCATGACAACTGATGCAATTAGCGCCATTTCTAACATTACCATGAACGCTGGCTTTAAAATCGTCAAATTCTTTAACATGACAATTTGAACATCTCCTAACGAAATCCGAACGTGAAACCTTTACAATCCCATGAACATCTCCATGGCATGAAGAACAACCAACAACACTCGCATGCTTACTTTTATTAAACTCAACCACCTCGTTTCCGTGACAAATTGAGCAATCAACCGATTCAATTTTTTCTTTGTGCGGGATTTCATCAGGGTTAAAGCCCAAATGACAATCAATACAACTCAAAGAGGAATGAACGGACTTCTCAAACTTCTTTTGATCAACATAAAGAGAAATCACCTTACCTGCTCGTTCCATGGTAAGCGTTTTATCATCATGACAGGCAAAACATTGAGAATTATCCTGCGACAATAAAGGTGCTTTCAAAATCAAAATTAATAAAAATGATTTGAATGCCTTCCTGAGCATAGGTTGATATCTTTTAAGTGGTGGATTTTTTTATTTCACTTATTAACTTCTTCAGTTCAGAAATTCTAAAAAGTTTATTCCCGCACCTCACAATCCTCTCATCCTCAAAATCAATATCCTCGCTCAAAGCGTAAAACGGCGCTATATAAATCACCTTAGCGTTAGGCATAACATCGCTTAAGAAGTGCTTTATACCACACTGATCCCGATTATAAATGTTTTCATCAACGATGACGACATCATACTTATTTTTCAAAAAACTTTCATTTGCCTCCTTCTTTGAACTTGCAACATAGACATCAAACCCTTCGCGAGCGAGGAATTTGCTCAATAAATTTCGCATTGATTCGTCTGCGTCAACTATTAAAACCTTCATCTTCTCTGAAGCTTTAATTATTCTGTAAGTAAATGCAACAATCATTGTGCCAGAATTTTAAACAAAAAATCACTAAATTTTAATCGGATTATCCCCCTTGAATTGCCCCTATAATGTGGCAAAAATGCACTTTGTTGGGAAAATGGGAAAAAATTAAAACATAAAAGCCGTTGTTTTTTTCAAGACGCCTTCTTATCTTAAAGCAAGGAACGAAAATAAAAAACTTCAAACAATGGAACTCAAAGACATACTCTGGACTAATATCTTCAAGGGAAGGAGAAAAAAAGATGAGGCGGTTGAATCAATTCTACAGCAAGTCCCTGCGTTTTCCCACCTCAAACCCAAAGAGATTTCTCTGCTTGCCTCAATAGTTCACAGGCGTGAATACAAAAAAGGTGAATACATATTCTATCAAGGTGACCCTGGGCTGGGGATGTACATAATTCTTCAGGGAGAAGTACTTATTCAATACACAGACCCCGATGGAAATAAAAAAGACCTTGCAATTTTAAGGGATGGTGACTTCTTCGGTGAGATAGCCCTGATTGACGAATCACCACGCTCTGCATCAGCAATATGTAGAATTGATAGCGAGATAATCGGTTTTTTCAGACCCGACCTCTTTGAAATAATTGAAAAACATCCTAAACTTGGAATTCAAATAGTATTAAAACTTGCTGAAATAATCGCAGAAAGATTAAGGCGAACGAACCAAGAAGTAACACAATTAAAAACCGAACTTGAAGCGTTAAAATTAGCCCTTGAACAAACAAACCAAAAGTGAGATAAGCCGTGAAGGAAATTAAGAAAATTTTAGTTCCCCTTGATTTCTCAGATTACTCTTTTCAAGCGCTTGAATATGCAAAAGCAATAGCTGAAAAATTTAATGCGGAAATAATCCTTCTAAATGTGGTTGAACCAGTCATGTTCATCGCTGACCTCACAATGGGGCAAATCAACATACCATCAATTGAAAGTGAGATGCTTCAGAGATCCGAAGAAAAGATGAAAGAGACCATTGACACTTTGAAAAATAATTTCAAAGTAAATGGCATCGTTAAACTTGGTAAACCTGACAAAGAGATAATTGACCTTGCAAATTCTCAAAGGGTTGATTTAATAGTCATTGGAACTCACGGACATAGCAAAGTTGAACACCTACTATTTGGAAGCACCGCTGAAAAAGTGATTCGCAGATCAAATTGTTCTGTTTTGATAATCAAACCAGTTTCGCAAAGTTAATCCTTTTTTTCAAGGTAAGCCATTTCCCCGGCCTTGACAATTTTAAGGAAAGAATCAATCTTTAAACTCGCGCCTCCAACAAGAGCTCCGTCAACATCTGGCTGTGAAAGAAGTGAATAAGCATTCTCCGCTGTGACACTCCCGCCATACTGAATTGTCAACTTATCAGCTAAATCAGAATCAAACAAACCAGACACAACTTCCCTTATGAATTTATGCGCCTCTTGTGCCTGTTCAGGGGTTGCGTTTCTACCTGTTCCTATAGCCCAAACCGGCTCATAAGCTATAACGACACTTTTCACTTCATCAGCACTTAAACCTGAAAGCGTCCCCTTAACCTGCCTTTCAATAACCTCAAATGTTTTCCCCCGTTCCCTTTCTTCAAGCGTCTCCCCAATACATATTATCGGTTTGAGTCCAAATTCAAGCGCCTTCTTCACTTTTTTATTTACAATTTCATCCGTCTCGTAAAAATATCTCCTTCTTTCTGAATGACCAAGTATGACATATTCACATCTGACCGATCTTAACATCTTTGGAGACACCTCACCAGTATAAGCACCTTCAACCTCGTAAAACATATTTTGTGCCCCAAGCTTTATGCTTGTCTCTTTAAGCAATTCAGATACCACATAAAGAGATGTAAACGGAGGGCAAACAACAACTTCAACCGATAAATTTTGACCGATGAGATTATTTTTTAACGGCAGAATGAAATCAAATGTCTCTTTTATGTCCTTGTTCATCTTCCAATTCCCGGCAATGATCATCCTTCTCATTTTTCAGGTTATTTTTGTTTTAACAAAAAAGGGCATCCATAAAGGATGCCCTATAAATATTACGAGCAACCACTCGTTGAACCACAGTTTGGACAGACATAACATGAACCCGACCTTTGCATAATCGTCCCACAACTCGGACATGGTGGGGCATCGGATTGCGACTCAAACACTTGTTTCTCATACTTTTCAAGTGCTTCACTCCTTGGAGCAACTCCCCTCTCCACTAAATATGTTCCATTTAAAATATCAGTATAGTCAAGGTTGCTTGGCTGTTCCTCAGGCTTCAGAAATTTCTTCCCAAGCCATCTGAAAATGTAATCAATGATTGACTTAGCTATCGGTATATCGGGATTATTCGTATAACCGCTTGGTTCAAACCTCATATGGCTAAATTTATCAACGAGAACTTTCAATGGGACGCCGTATTGAAGTGCCAGCGAAATTGCAGTTGCGAACGCATCCATCAAACCACTCAAAGTTGAACCTTCTTTACTCATCGTTATGAAAATCTCCCCAGGCGTTCCATCTGGGTACATCCCAACCGTTATATAACCTTCATGACCAGCAACGCTAAATTTGTGTGTGATTGAATTTCTTTCATCAGGAAGGCGACGACGAATCGGTCTATACTCAATCTTCTTCTCCTCTTTTTTATCCTCCAAACTTGTTGAGAGAGGTTGCGTTCCTTTGCTACCATCTCTATAAATGGCGATTGCCTTTAAACCCATCTTCCAAGCGTCTATAAATAACTGTATGACATCATCTACGCTTACATCATTTGGCATATTAACTGTTTTTGAAATTGCGCCGGAGATAAATGGTTGAACAGCAGCCATCATCTTAACATGACCCATATAATGAATAAATCTTTTACCCTTGGCTGGCTTAAAAGCACAATCAAAAACAGGCAAATGCTCCTCTTTCAAATGCGGAGCTCCCTCTATTGTATCGTTTTTGTCAATGTAATCAACTATATCCTTTATCTGTTTCTCGTTATAACCAAGCTTCTTCAAAGCAAGCGGGACAGTGTTATTGACTATCTTCAAAAAACCACCCCCTACAAGCTTCTTATACTTTACAAGAGCGATGTCAGGTTCAATCCCAGTAGTATCACAATCCATCATAAAACCAATTGTCCCAGTAGGAGCTAAAACCGTGACCTGTGCATTTCTATAACCATACTTTTGTCCAAGTTCATAGGCCTCCTTCCATACCTTTTTCGCTGAATCAAAGAGTTCATCCGGGATTAAATTTTTATCAATTTTATCAACATAAGACATATGTTTCCTTATCACTCCAAGCATTGGTTCCCTGTTAAGCTCAAATCCTTTAAATGGTCCCATCTCCTTCGCTATCAAAGCCGATTGTCTATACGCTTCACCTGTCATTATCGCAGTTATAGCTCCTGCATATGCCCGCGCTTCATCACTATCATAAGGCAAACCAAGAGACATAAGCAATGCACCAAGATTCGCATATCCCAAACCAAGCGGTCTATAATCCCGGCTGTTTTTTTCAATTGCCTTCGTCGGATAACTCGCATTATCCACGATTATCTCCTGAGCAGTTATTAAAATATCAACAGCCTGACGGAATGCAACGATGTCAAAACTTCCATCCTCTTTCCTGAATTTCATCAAGTTCAATGAAGCAAGATTACAAGCGCTATCATCAAGAAACATAAATTCAGAACAAGGATTACTTGCATTTATCCTTCCGGTGTTTGGACAGGTATGCCAGTTGTTTATGGTTGTGTCAAATTGCATCCCCGGGTCACCGCAAATCCAAGCCGCCTCTGCTATCATCCTCATGATATCCCTTGCCCTATATGTATCGCATATCTCACCGGTGGTCACATATCTTGTATGCCATTGTTTATCCTCAAGAACTGCTCTCATAAAATCATCTGTCACCCTCACTGAATGATTTGCGTTCTGGAATTGAACCGAGTCATAAGCTCCACCTGGGACATTAAACCCTGGATCATAACCTGCCTTTATTAAAATATGCGCCTTTTTCTCTTCTTCAGCTTTTGACTTTATGAAATCAATTATATCTGGGTGATCAACATTTAAAATAACCATCTTTGCAGCTCTTCTCGTCTTGCCACCGCTTTTTATTACACCAGCAAAAGCATCAAACCCCCTCATAAACGAAACCGGACCACTTGCAATCCCTCCACCAGAGAGTTTTTCTTTAGAAGAACGAAGAGTTGAAAAATTAGTCCCAGTCCCAGAACCATACTTAAACAACATCCCCTCCGTCTTCGCAAGCTCAAGAATTGATTCCATGGTGTCCTGAACCGAGTTTATAAAACAGGCAGATGCTTGCGGTTTTTCTTCAACACCAACATTGAACCAAACTGGTGAATTAAAAGAAGCATATTGATTAACCAATAGATAAACAAGCTCGTTGTAAAAAATATCCGTAGATTCATCATCCGCAAAATATCCATCCTTCACCCCCCAATTCGTTATCGTCCTTGCGACTCTTTCTATCAATTGTTTTACGCTATATTCCCTCTCTGGAGTCCCAACCTGACCGTGAAAATACTTTGATACAACTATATTCGTAGCAAGCATTGACCAAAAAGCGGGAACTTCAACCCCTTTTTGTTCAAAAACAACCTCTCCCTTCTCGTTCGTTATAACCGCATCTCTTTTTTCCCATTGAATCTCATCAAACGGATGAACACCCTCCTTCGTGAAGAACCTCTTGAATTTAAGCCCCCTTTTTAAAGATTTATCAACAGACAAAACATTATCACTCGGGGTTTCTTCACCCACTGTTTTTTTCTTAACATACTCCATAAATCCTCCTTGATTTATTTAACTTTAATTTTTTAGGCGTGTTTCATCACGACTTACACAAATATAAAAATTTAAAAAACAAATGTCAATAGCAAGAAAGATCAACGACTTGACGACAAATTCTCAACTGATCCCATCGGCAACGTAAAGGACACTTTGTTTAAATTTCCCCTTTCCAAACTTAACTATCATTCCTCAAATGTCAACAATATCTCTAAAAACATTTAAAATCTCACTCCGCTTTACCCCAACATTTATAGCACCCTTTAAATGCGAATGTAACTGTCCCCCCAACCAAGCGTCGTTAAAATTGCCACATTTAAAACCTCCCTCTCTTTTAAACTTAACACATCCCTACTTAAAACTTTCCTATATCCTTCCATTATCATCCACTGAGCAAGATCAGGATGAAGCAAGTTCATATTTTGAACTAACATCTCAAAATTTTCTCCATAAACTTTACGACACGTTTCAACACCGCTAACATAAAATTTTTCAACATCATATTTTCTCGGTTTAACATCACTTTGCCCAGCGATATCCCTTAAAACTCTCTATCACCGCCGGAAAAACCAACAAAAAGATAACATTGTAAAATTGACCCCCTCAATCCTACGTAGCTTAACGCCTTTCCTTAGCGTCTTTTTAATTCCAACCTTTAAACTCTCAATATCCCCGATTGAAACAAGCATATATACATCCCTTGACATTTTAAGAGAAAAACGTTAGTTTATTTCAGGTATAAAACAAAGCAGAACCATCCCATGGCGGTAAAACAATCTATCCAGGAAGAAAACAAGGGAATAAATCTCCCGGATGATATTTGCAAGGAAATTGAAAATTTAATAAGAACGGCGGGATTAACCCCAGAAGAGAAAATTAAACTTTGGCTTGATGTCTCTGAGTTTATATCAAAGTGGATTGAGACAAACATTGAACATCACGAGGGGGGATAATTAAGAAAAGTTGGGGCTCTAAAAGAGCCCCATTTGTTGACTTAATCTTCGGCTTTACCTTGGATAAATTTTTCAGCCAGTTTTACATCTTCCTCACTTCCGATGAAAAGTGGCGTTCGCTGATGTAAGCTTGTCGGCTCAATGTCAAGTATGTTTCTGAAACCATCACTTGCCCTTCCACCAGCCTTTTCAACAACATAAGCAAGGGGTGCGGCTTCATAAAGCAAGCGCAACTTACCCTCTGGATTTTTCTTATCACCAGGATACATAAAAATACCCCCGTATAAAAGCGTCCTATGGAAATCAGCAACAAGCGTCCCAACATATCTCAACTTATAGGGTCGTCCCGTCGCCTTGTCCTCCGCCTTGAGATAATTTATAAACCTTTTCATATTCTCATCCCATCTCTCATAATATCCTTCATTTACACTGTAAATATCACCTTTCTTCGGTATGCGAATGTTTTCATGCGAAAGCAAAAACTCCCCAATACTTGGATCAAGCGTAAACCCATGAACCCCATTTCCAGTTGTGTAAACGAAAATCGTGCTTGAACCATAAACGATATAGCCAGCAGCTACGAGATTTCGTCCCGGCTGAAGGATATCCCTTTCAGTTCCCTTTCCAGAAGTTGTCACCCTTCGGAAGATTCCAAAAATTGAACCAATTGAAACATTCACATCAATGTTTGAACTCCCATCAAGAGGGTCAAACACAAGAACATATTTCCCCTTGGCAAGTTCATCTGGGATTTCAATCAAACCTTTACTTTCCTCGCTTGCCATGACACAAAGATGTCCACCTTTTTGCATCACATTGATGAAAATTTCATTTGCGAACTCATCAAGTTTCTGAACAACATCGCCAGAGATGTTAACTTTTCCAGTTGAGCCGATGATATCAACCAGACCTGCTTTTGAGACCTCACGCCAGACAATTTTAGATGCAAGGGCAAGGTCTGTCAAGAGTTTTGAGAATTCCCCCGTTGCCCCAGGGATTTCATGTTCCCTTTCAATGATGAAACGCTCAATTGTTATTATCCTCTGCATAGTTCAACCCTCCTTAATTTGTTTAATTTTTTAACCCGATTTTGTCGAGCTTGTCTTAACAATCCCCGATAAATCGCCCGCTTTAACTTTTCTATCTTTATACTGCAATTGATAAAGCCGATAATAAATCCCTCTCATCTCAAGCAACTCCTCATGCGTCCCTATCTCACGAACCTCACCTTTGTGCAAAACTATTATCTTGTCCGAATTTTGAATTGTTGATAACCTATGTGCTATGACTATCGCAGTCCGATTTTCAAGGAGCTTATCAATTGCTTTCTGAATAATATACTCAGTCTCAACATCAACGCTTGAAGTCGCCTCATCAAGGACAAGGATTTCTGGGTCATAAACAAGCGCCCTTACAAACGAGATAAGTTGCCTCTCGCCAACAGAAAGATTTGATCCTCTCTCATAAACGGGTTCAAAATATCCTCGCGGCAATTTTTCAATAAACTTATCCGCGCCTATTAACCGAGCTGATTCAACAACCCTTTCAAAAGGGATTTTTTCGTTCCCAAGTGTTATGTTAGTTAAAATATCACCAGAAAAAAGCATCACATCTTGCAAAACAATCGCTATGTGCTTTCTTAATTCTCTTTCGTCAATGTTTCTTATGTCTATCCCATCTATTAAAATTTGTCCTCTTTGCACCTCATAAAATTTACCCATCAAGTTTATAATCGTGCTCTTCCCAGAGCCAGTTGCACCAACTATCGCAACTTTCTCTCCCGCTTTAATTTTAAAAGAAACATCCTTCAAAATCCAGTCATCATCACCCACACCGTCCGAATCGTCTTTATATCTGAACCAAACATTTTTAAACTCAACATCCCCTCTCACCTTTTCAAGCTTGATGGGATTTTCAGGTCGCTTTATGAAAATTTTTGTGTCAAGAAGCTTAAAAATTCTCTCTGCCGAAGCCATCGCCGTCTGGAAAATATTATATTTTTCTGAAAGGTCTCTGACGGGTCTAAAAAACATCTCAGTATACTGAATGAAAGAGATCAAAACACCTATCGTCACAGCTCCCTTTATAACTTCACCACCGCCATACCAGATTATCAAAGCGATACCAATCGCACTTATAAGCTCAACGACTGGAAAGAAAACCGCATAGTAAAAAATTGACTTTATATTTGCATCCCGATATTTTGAATTTATCTGATCAAATTTTTTAAACTCCTCTTCCCCCCTATTGAAAACCTGAACAACACTTACACCTGAGAAGTGTTCTTGTAGAAAAGCATTAATCTTAGCTATCAAAATCCTAACCTCCCTATACGCTTCCCTTGCCTTCTTCCTGAAAAGGAAAGTCGCATAAAAAAGCAATGGCAAAACGCTCAAAGTCACAAGCGAAAGCTCAAAGCTCAATTTGAACATAAAATAAAGAATCCCAATTATCGTAAATATATCACCGAAAATGAGAACTATTCCAGACGAATACATCTCATTTAAAGATTCAACATCATTTGTGACCCTTGTGACAAGTCGTCCAGTTGGATTTTTATCAAAAAATTTCAAAGCGAGTCGCTGAAGGTGTGAGAAAATTTCCATCCTCAAATCAAAAATCGTCTTATGCCCGATCCATTCCGTTGTATAATTTAAAATGTATTGTATAACCCCCTGAACCAAAAGCAACCCAAAAAGCAAAAGGGAAAGCTTAAAGAGCCCGACATAATTTGATTTTAAGATATAATCATCTATCGCAAATTTAGTTATGTATGGACGCAAAGGATTTAACACCGCAAGGATAAGGACAAGAAAAACAGAAATAGCAACTTGCTTCCAATATGGCTTGACATACTTCAAAAGTCGCTTCATCAACCTTGAATCATATGCCTTCCCTAAAACTTCATCTTCTCTGAAATCGTGCATAAAGAAATGTTATCTTTTGTTTTTTTACATCCTTTCAAGTTCTTCTTCAAGTATTTGCTTCTGGTAAAGTTCAGCGTAAATTCCACCAAGTTCAATAAGTTCATCGTGCGTGCCACTCTCAACTATCTCCCCGTCATCAAGAACAATTATAAAATCCGAATCTTTAACAGATGTTATGCGATGACTTATGATTATAGTCGTTCTCCCCTTCCTATACTCTCTTAAATTTTTCAAAATCATCTCTTCAGTATAAGCATCAACTGATGAAAATGGGTCATCAAGTATTAAAATTTTTGGCTCCTTTATCAGTGCTCTCGCAAGTCCGACCCTTTGCTTTTGTCCGCCAGACAAGGTTATCCCTCTCTCACCAACAATCGTATCAAATTTATTCGGGAAACCCATAACCTCATCGTAAATCTGCGCAATTTTAGCGACATCTATAACCTTACTATCATCGGCTCCGTCAATCCCGAAAGTTATATTATTTTTGATCGTGTCAGAAAAAAGAAAAACATCCTGTTGAACATATCCTATGTTTTCCCTTAAAACCTTCAACGGAATCCTCTTAACATTTACACCATCTATCAAAACTTCGCCTTTATCAGGATCAAATAATCTTGGGATCAAATTTACAAGCGTTGTCTTACCACTCCCTGTATAACCAACGATTCCAACTGTTTGTCCCTGTCCAATTTTAAAACTTATACCCCTTAAAACATAGCTTTCCGAATCGGGATATTTAAACCATACATCTTTAAATTCAATCTCACCGTTTATCTGCCTAATTGAAAAATCAGTTTCGTCGGTATCCTTTATCTCTGGTTGAATCCTCATCACTTCAAGCAATCTATCCATTGAAGCTGCTGCTCTTTGTGTCAAGTTAATAATCCAACCGAAAGCTATCATCGGCCAAATAAGATAACCGAGATAGATCAAAAATGATGTCAATTGCCCAAGCGTCATCGTCCCCTTTATCACCTGATAACCCCCATACCAAATGACAAGTATAATTGAAATCCCAGTTATCAAAATCATCAACGGATATGTAAGCGATTGAACCTTTGCAAGTTTTATATTCTTGATGAAATACTCAAAATTTACCTTTCTAAACTTCTCAATCTCGTAATCCTCCCTAACATAGGATTTTACAACCCTTATCCCAGCGATGTTCTCCTGAGCCAATGTCGTTATCGTTCCAAAATGTTCTTGAATGTCCTCATACTTCTCATGAACTATCCTCCCAACTTTATAAACGAGATAAGATATCAATGGGAGAGGTATCAAAGTTATCAATGTAAGTTTTAAATTCATTGAAAACATTATAGCAAGTATCACAACGAACTCAATGGTGGTCTCAATTGAATACATTATCCCCGGCCCGAGGAAATTTCTTACTGCGGGAATATCATTCGTAGCATAAGCCATTATATCACCAACCTTTTTATCTCGGAAATACAGATAATGTAACCCCTGAACATGGCGGTAGAAGTCATTGCGCATATCATACTCAATTTTCCTTGAAGCCACAATTATCGTCTGTCTCGTGAAAAAAGATGCAATCCCACTTAAAATTGTTGAACCAAGAATGAGCAAGGCAAAAAGTGAGAGTTTTTCAAAGGTCACCCCTACCTTTAAGTTATCAACAGCGCGTCCAATTAAAATTGGGATGACGACATAAAAGAACTCACTCAAAAGTATAGCCAAAATCCCAAAGAGAATTAACCTTTTATACTTCAAAATGTATTGTTTAAGCTCAAGCAATGAGCGCATAGATGACCCAGGATTTTTCTAAAAAATAAACAAAAGCCACTTTAAAAGGCAAATTACTTGCTTCGCAACGGAACAAGGATTAATATAACAGCGACGATCGGGAAAATTAACATCCCAATAAATGGATTATCCGAGATGTGTGGAAGTTGAACATTCAAAAGATAAAGCCCAGCCAAAAGGACACCGGTTATTGATTCACCAGCTACAAGACCAGAAGCGAGCAAAATACCGCGATTTTCTATTTTAACTGCATCTTCCTGTGAAATCCTTTTACGTTTTACAATTTGATCAGCCAAATACTTTATCAAGCCACCCACAAAAATTGCCGATGTTGTCTCAAATGGAAGATACATCCCAACAGCTATAAGAGTTGGGGAAGGTGATTTCAAAAGGATAAGCACAAAAGCAAGAACTCCACCGAAGATGACAAGTGGCCAAGCAATTTCACCACTTACAATTCCCTTTGACATAACGCTCATCAATCCAGCTTGAGGAGCCGGAAGATACTTGCCCCCGATTCCTCCTTCCGTTCCTTTGTGAAGTATTGACATCGGGAAAACAAGGACAAGCGCTGTAAATAAAACACCTATAATTTCAGCGATTTGCATTTTCCTTGGCGTCCCGCCTAAAATTTGACCAACTTTTAAATCTTGAAGCATATCCCCCGCTATTCCAAGCGCAGTGCAAACAACAGCTGCAACACCTAAGACAACCTCAACCCCTTTTGTCCCCTTCACTCCAAGCGCCACCATCAACACAGCTGATATGACAAGGGATGAAAGCGTCAAACCAGAAATTGGATTATTTGAACCACCCATAACACCGACAAGATAACCCGCAACCGCAGAAAATAAGAACCCTGTCAAAGTCATCACAATTCCAGCAACAACAGCACTGAGAAAATCCTTCGTGAAGTAATAATAAATTAAAACCACGGGAATTACAAGAAGCAAAATTCCAATCAATACAGATGTCAACGGTAAATCATCCTCAAGCCGTGAATATGTCACCCTTCCTGTATTTATTAACTTCGTGTCTCTCAATCCTTTTGCTATCCCCTGAAAAAGCTGTTTTCTCATTTTCCAAAGCGTATGGAACGCACCAACTATCATAGCTCCAACCGCAATAGGTCTGACTTGATAATACCAAACTGCGTTTGTCAGTGTCTCCCAATCGCTTCCTGATTTGATCAAAGGTTCAAGCCCATTATTAAAAAACATAACAAGCGGGATAAAGAGCCACCATCCAAGCACACCACCTGAAAAAGCAACAGCTGATAATCTCGGACCAATTATGTATCCAACACCGATTAACGCTGGGGAAGCTACGGGTGTTGAAAGATAAATTCCGCCTGTATATGTTTGAGGATTTCCAAGAGGATTTGAACCGCTGAAAAGTTGAATTTTATATCTGCCAAACTCAAAAAACTTGCCCAATGTCTCTTCAAACAACTTTATTCCGCGAGCGTTCTTAAAAAGTTCAATCAAAGCTGAAACCCCCATCATGCTGAAGACATATTTTGCTCCGGTTTCACCCTTTTGTCCTGCTTTTACCATTTCCGCACAAGCGACCGCCTCAGGGTAAGGAAGTGTTGCATCACTAACAAGTGGTCTTCTTAAAATAATAATGAACAGAACGCCAAGCGCACCTCCAACAAGCATTATAACGGTGCTCTCCCAATAGTTAAAATCTTCCCATACACCTGAAATTACAAACGCAGGTATTGTAAATATCGCCCCAGCAGCAAGCGCCTCACCAACTGACGCAGTAGTTCTTGCAATGTTTTCCTCAAGTATTGAACCGCGAAGAACCCTCATCACAGCCATCGCTACAACAGCAGCTGGAAATGTCGCTGAGATTGTCATCCCCGCCTTTAAACCAATATATGTATTTGCAGACCCAAGGATAACAGCCATTATAACACCCAGAAATAAAGACCTTAAAGTCAACTCCTTTAAATTGGTTTCCGCTGGAACATATGGCTTAAATTCAACCTTTTCCATTTTTTAATCCAATTTTTGTTTCACATTGATTGAAAAGATATGGCGCAGTTGCAAGTGTGAAGACAGCGAATAAAAACCCAGCGATCAAGTCAATGACATAATGATACCTCAAATAAACAGTTGAAAAAATAAGCAAAATCCCAACAGGAATTAAAAAATATCTCGTCTTTGAGTTTAAAACAATTGAAAGATACATCACCACAAGCGTAAGTTGAGTGTGCCCGCTTGGGAAGGCATCCCTTTGCGCGAACTCCTCAGGATTTGGAACGCCCGGTGGAATTGATTCCCCAGTGTTAATTATCCAACGCAACGGCTCGGTTAAAAATAAACCGGGAAGCTCAACATCAAGATTTGAAAAATCATGAAGCGTAAACCTCGGACCTATCGCCGGAACAAGCAGATAACCGATGTAAGAAAGATAAAACCCATAAACAACCGTGGCAACAACATATCGGTATGTCAATATATCACCACGCCTGTAAAAATCATACATAAGAATTATCGGGAAAAAATAAAAGGTTGAATAAACAATCTGTAAGATTTCCGTCAAAATAGGATGAGCAATTTTACTCAAAACATAAGTCGGATGCTCGCCGAAAATCATCTGATCAATCTTTATCAAAATCCAATCGTAATCTGGAAGCTTCAAAAGATTGATGAAAAAATAAATCTCTTTAAAAGTCAGCAAAATTAACGGAATAAGATACCACTCCCGAACAAATCTTTTGATTGAGAAAATCTCCAGAGAGTTCCACCTGCTGACGAAAAGAATGAAAGAAATAACGAGAAAGTTGAAAAGAACGATCAACCACCAAATTTTAAGTTGAGGTGAGAACGAAATGGCAAGAAAAATTAAAAAGAGGTAAAAAAAGATGTTAACCAAGTCCCCAAAGTGTAAATTTCGTAGGTTCGCATAAAGATTCATAAATCGTTGACCTTTATTTTCCCAGCGAGGTTGTAAAGAGAATTTGAAAGGTCTATAAATTCATCAACTGTCAATTGTTCAGGTCGTCTCGTCAAATCAAATTCAAGTTGTGAAAGTATCGCCTCGTCAAAAATCTCCTTAAGCGTGTTCTTCAGAATTTTCCTTCGCTTATTAAAAACAAGTTTGACAACCCTCCTGAAGAAAACATCATCGCTTATCCTCTCTGCCCTCTCGCCTCTTTCAAAGTCAAGCCGTATGACAGCCGATGTCACATTAGGTCTTGGATAGAATACATTCCTTGACACCCTGAACAAAATCTCCGGCTTTGAATATGCCTGACACATAACAGAGAGTATGCTGTAATCTTTAACCCCCGGTTGAGACACAATCCGCAATGCAACTTCAAGCTGAACCATTATAATAAGGTCTTTGATCAACCTCCTATTTTCAATCGCCTTGAATATGATTGAACTCGTAATGTTATAAGGTATGTTTCCAACCAATCTTATCTTACCATAACTTTCAAACATCTTGAGATTAAGTTTTAAAAAGTCATTATGCAAAACTTCAACTTTATCTTCAAATCTAACCCTTAAAAAATCAACCGCTCTTTTATCAACTTCAACTGCGAAAATTTTCCTCACCTTTCCGACAAACTGCTCAGTTAAAAAACCCTCACCTGCCCCGATCTCAACTATAACATCGTCCAGCTGTGGATTTATCGCTTCCGCAATTTTCCTTGCTATATTTTTATCGTTAAGGAAATGTTGTCCAAGATATTTAACTGGCTTAAGCATGGTCTTCGTTTTTCATCTTTTCTTCAAGTTTTCTTATCTCATCTTCATATTTCTCCTTCTCCTGCGGACGCTGTTCAATAAGCTTCTTGTAAATTTTTATCGCTTCCTCATACGCACCTTGACCTGCGAGTATCTGGGCTAAAGCTGGCGTCACAATGTTCATATCATCATAACTCAACTCTCTCTCAACCTCAACCCCTTTATCTTGTTTGACCTCATTTCTAACTTTTGACTTTCCAGCTTCAATCTGCCTTATAAGCTCTTCAAGATAAGACGCCTGCGTTTCAACTTTCTCTTTTTTCTCATCAAGCGAGGGAACTTCAAAAACATCCTCTTCAAAATCGCCAACCTTTGTATCGCTTGATCCTTCAACTTCATCTGATATCACCAAATCAACTTCAGAAATATCAGGCAAGTTAATTTCTTCTTGTACCTTTTCAGAAGTTCCTTTTATCGCTGTAGGTTGTTTCCTTCTCTTTAAGGAAATTTTTGATATTAAATCAACCACAAACTTTGAATCCGGTAAAATTTCGGCTACACGATTCAACTCCGCAAGCGCCTTTGAGTACGCCCCAAGTTCAATATAACACCTTGCCATTACAAGATGAGCGGTTGAATATTCAGGGTAAATCTGAACCGCCCTTGAACACAAGGATATCGCTTTATCAACATCCCCAACCTCAAGGTAAAGTGAAGCTAAACGGACAAGCAGTGGAGATTCAGGATTTAAATCAATAAACTTCTCAATCTTCTTTATCTCGGATCTGACCTTTTCAATAAAAAAGTTCGCACCCATAGTTTGTCCCGCATTGAATTTTTTATTCTTTAACCACGCATGAGCCAAATGTAAATGAATACACCGAAAACGAAGAAGAATTCGTATAAAGCTTTAAAGTGTAAACCCCGTATCTTCTCCCAGAGATGAGATTATACATCCTTCCGGAGTTCACCCTCACCAAACTCCTCCCCAAGGAATCGTAAAAAACATCAGAACCCTTCATATCCTCCGGAATAGGTTTGTCATCAAGTGTAACCATGACATCATATGGTCCCCCATCCGAATTAAACACAGCATTAACTTCAGTTCCCCTAAATTTAAACGAGATATAATCGCTGAATTGCTCCATATCCCTTAAATGAACTATCCTCATCGCTTCAACCTTAAACCACCCGTTCAAAGTGATCTGTGTCTCTTTATAATCATTTCCGCTATAAAAAGTTTCCTTTTCTGGATTTATTTTCTGTGTAAAATAACCACGCAAATAACCAGCATACATCTCAGGAGTTCTAGGATAACAAACCGCACCTGGCTTATCTTCTTCACGAAGGTAATGGATTATTTCTGGGAAACTAACATTTGAATTTAACTGCTTTAAAAGCTCCTGAATCTTCGCCTCCGTTGCTCCATAAGCTCCCTCACCTATGTGGTCATACCTTATTATGCCGTCCTTGTCAACGAGCAATTTCCTTGGCCAGAACTGATTTTTAAAAGCGTTCCATATTTCATATTTGCTGTCAACGACAACTGGATATTCAATCCCGAGTTCCTCAACAGCTCTTTTCACATTTTCAAACTCAGCTGAAAAATCAAACTCCGGGGTATGAACTCCAATTATCACAAGCCCAGCATCTTTATATCTTTTGTGCCACTCTTTTAAATATGGCAGAGTCCGAAGACAATTGACACAGGTATATTCAAAGAAATCTATTAAGACAACCTTACCCTTGAGTTCGCTGATCTTCAACGGTTTTGAATTTATCCAACCAATTCCACCGTCAAGTTCAGGTGATTTTTTACCAGTCCAGTTGAACACGGAAAATTGTAATATCATAGCGATGGCGCAAATAAATTTCATAGAATTTTTTGTTTAAGATAAGAAGAAGCGAAAAATTTTCAAAGCCCCTTTTGGATGTAAAATCGCAAGCGAGTTTAAAAATAAAGGTAGTAAAACTTAACTTTCGGCTTTATCCTTAAAGTTGGCGCTGGGAAATGTATGTAATTCAAAGCCCTCAAAACCTTGTTGAAAAATTCAGACCCTGTGTCAACCTTCAAGAAATTATAATCAATCCCAACAAAAACCTCTGAATAACCCCTACCTGCGTAATTTATCTCTTTAACGCTATAACCAACAGCGATGTTTAAAAAATCAGGTATGAACTTTTCAAATTTTTCTGGCAATAAATTTTGAAAGTCAACGCTTGCCCAAAAAGTCATCCCGGAATAATCGGTGTGAAACTGCTTTTTATAAAGTGCCTCTTTCAAACTTCCAAAACGAAAATAATCCAACCAAGTATAACCCGACGGAGTATAGCTCCACTTAAACGAAAAAATTCTCAGCATTGGGATATATTCCTGTGCAACTGGAAAGAAAGCACCAAACACATCGGATATAGCATCGCTTGGACTAAAACCCCATTTAGTTGTGAATCCATCGGTAAGTTCAACAACACCAACTTCGTAAATCGTGCTTATCCCAGCCCCAAGGAAAGCCGATGTCTTACTACTAAAACCAACCCACTTGAAAAGATTTTTATAAACATCGGATAAAACATAGGAAAAATAAAAATGCCCCGCTTTATCAGCTTTTAAAACATCGTTCCAATCGTCACGCCAGACAAATTTTTTAACCCTCGTCGGCTTCCACCAAACCTTATTGAAATAATCATATGTCACAACACCGAATCCAAGCGTCCCAACAGTTACGATGCCAAGTTTTATCTTATTCACCTTTGTTTGTTCAACAGCGACATTATTGGAGTCAGCGGGCTCAACTCTGCAAAAGCCAAGAAATAAAACAAACAAAGTTAAAAGCATTGGTAAAAAATTTTAATTAGCCGAGAAATGAGATAAATAAACTCATCACGACCCAAATCAACCAAACTCCAAAAACAAGCACAAATGCAGATAAATAACCCTTATTAAAAGCTTTCGCCAATCCAATCGCAAAAACAACATATTGCCAGATTGAAAAAACCTCAAACTTTGTAGCAAGTTGATATAACTTGCTTGACGATGGTTCCATAAAAATTGCTGGGCTTGCGCTTGCAAAGAACGAGCCCGTCAAAAAAGAAAGAAGAGTTGCAACTATAACCCCAACTGTTCCAATTAAACTTGAAAGAGAATAAATTGAAAAGACGCTCATAAAATCAACATCACCTTTAAAGAACAAACGCCCAAGCAGGAAATAAACAAGCGAAACGATCAAAAAAACTATAGGAATACCAATCAAAGCCCCGACAACGCTGAAGATTCTCTGTGCACCAGTGAATGAGCTCAATCTTTCACGAGCAATTTCAGCTTGTTCCTCCGTCATTTTACCCTCTTCAAC
Source organism: Candidatus Thermokryptus mobilis (assembly GCF_900070205.1). Classification (NCBI taxonomy): domain Bacteria; kingdom Pseudomonadati; phylum Candidatus Kryptoniota; genus Candidatus Thermokryptus; species Candidatus Thermokryptus mobilis. The sequence continues at coordinate 34,847 of NZ_FAOO01000013.1, forward strand.
AAGTTGTTCAAACCTCTGCTCTTGAAATGAAATCAAAGAATCCCTTATGCTTTCGTTACCAAACTTTAACAAGGTTGAAACAATTACGACAACAATCATAACAACGACTGGAAAGAGCCAATCAATTGTTTTAGGCTTTGACTTAACAAGATTTTCATAAACTTCAGCGGGTGCGAGAAAAATTCCGGAGATTTTGTCAATCAAAGGCATCGGCTTAACTTCTTCAGAAAAGCTCGGTTCTTGATTGGCTTGGAAATTTTCCATTGTTTTGCCTCAAATTATTTTTAAAAGTTTTTCAATTATCTCTGGAGTTGAAACTCCATCCGCTTCTGCATTGAAGTTCGTGACAAGTCGGTGTCTTAAAACTGGCAATGCGACAGCCCTTACATCATCAATTGTAGGTGTGTATCTTCCCTCAAGAATTGCCCGTGCTTTTGCACCAAGTATCAAGTATTGCGAAGCCCTTGGACCAGCCCCCCAACTTATCCATCGCTTTATAAAGTCAGGCGCACCATTAAGATTTGGTCGCGTCAGAGAAACAAGCTTCACAGCATATTCAATTACATTGTCAGCCACTGGAACTTTTCGCACAAGGTCTTGCAATTCAAGTATTTCATCACGCTTCAAAACCTTCTCAACCTCCGGTTGATACGAACTTGTCGTCTTCCTGACTATTTCAACCTCCTCATCAAAAGATGGATAATCAATCCAAATGTTGAACATAAACCTATCAAGTTGAGCCTCGGGCAATGGATAAGTTCCCTCCATCTCTATCGGATTTTGCGTTGCTAGAACGAAAAAAGGTTGCTCAAGCTCATGCGTCTGCCCCCCAGCTGTAACACGATACTCCTGCATCGCCTCAAGCAAAGCAGATTGTGTCTTTGGAGGAGTCCTGTTTATCTCATCAGCAAGAACAATGTTTGCAAAAATTGGTCCCTTGACAAATTTAAAAAATTTTTCACCCGTAGTTATGTTCTCCTCAATTACCTCAGTCCCAGTTATATCACTTGGCATTAAATCGGGCGTGAATTGAATTCTGCTGAACTTCAAATCAAGAACTTGCGCAAGCGTTTTTATAAGAAGTGTCTTCGCAAGCCCAGGAACCCCAACCAAAAGACAATGCCCGCGAGCAAAAAGAGCTATCAATAATTCCTCAATTATCTTATCCTGCCCGACAATAACCTTAGCGATCTCAGATTTGATTTTTCTATACGCCAAATTTAACTCTTGGACAATTTCAACATCACTTTTATTTCGCACTTAAATTTCTCCCAATATGTTTTTCATTCAATTTTGTTCCCATCAGCATCATAAACAACAACTGGACCGAATTTCTCAAGGACTGGCTTTATTTGTTTTGAATTCCCAGAGACAACGATCAAAAGTTTATCTGGACGAAGATACCTCCTCGCCGTCTCCTGTATATCCTTTGCAGTTATCTTTTTTACCTCTTCCCTAAACCTGTCATAAAAATCCTTAGGCAAACCGTATATTTCAATCGTCATAACCCTTGAAGCCACCTGTGCCGGGGTTTCAATTTGCAATGGAAACGAACCGACGATGTAATCCTTCGCCATCTTCAATTCATCCTCCGGAACCGGCTCTTCAATTATCCTTTTCAACTCCTTTATTATCTCAACAATGGATGAATCGGTGACCTCATTTCTCACATCTGTTGAGATTATGAAAGGTCCAGGATACAACCTCGCATCAAAAAAGCTACTAGCTCCGTATGTATATCCGTGCGTCTCCCTCAAATTCATATTTATCCTTGAATTGAAATATCCCCCTAATAAAGTGTTAAGCGTATAAACTTTAACATAGTCCTTGTTCTTCCTTTCAATCCCAAGATGACCAATCCTTATCGCTGACTGAACTGCACCTGGCTTGTCAACTATGACAACTCTTGTTTGATTCACATCTTTAACCGTTTGGAATTCCCTGTGTGGATTTTTCCCCTTTTTCCATCCACCGAAGTATTTCTCAACAAGTGGCAATGCTTCAGAAGGGGTTATGTCCCCAGCAAAAATGATAAACGAATTATTCGGTATGAAATGCGTCTGGTAAAACTTAACAAGATCATCTCTTTTCATCTTTTGGATTGATTCCTCGTTCCCACCACTTTCATTTGCATATGGATGTCCTGCAAACAATTCTTTTGAAAACCTTACACCAGCAAGATAGCCCGCTTCTGCTTTTGATTGTTTTATTGATGCAAGGCGCTGTGTTCTAACCCTTTCAATCTCCTCTTCAGGAAATGTCGGATTCAAAACGACATCTTGAAGTATGTCAATCCCAACACCAAGATATTTCTTCAAAACAAGGACGCTGACATTTGTAGCATCCCAGCTAGCTGTTGCATTCAAAGAACCGCCGACGAAATCAATCTCCTCTGCTATCTGAGTTGCGCTTCTTGTCTTCGTACCCTTTGTCAAAAGCTCAGCGGTAACACTTGCAAGCCCAGGCAATTCACCATCATAAGTTGAACCACTTTTAACGACAAAACTAACATAAACGATCGGCTGTTCGTGATTTTCAATCACTATGACTTTAAGACCATTCGGAAGTGTTTTCTCGTAATATGACGGAAATTTAACCTTGCTTTCAGGACCTGGTTTAGGTGGTTTAGTTCTGTCAATTTTCTCCTGTGAATTTGAAACCGTTGATAAAAGTATCACCATGAAAAACATCCCTATTTTTTTCAACATAACTTTCCTCCCAAAAATTTGTTGTCTAAATTTAATTCGTTTTGGGTAGATAATGCAAAATCACCCTGTTATTTGAAGTTAAATACTTTTGAGCAACTCGCTTTATATCTTCAACCGTAACTTTTCTATATTTGGCTATTTCCGTGTTTATCAAGCCAGCGTCTTTGAAAAATGTGTAATAATGCGCAAGCAAATCCGCCTTGCCTTGAACAGTTTGCCTTGCTGAGACAAACGCCGACTCAATCTTGTTCTTTGCCTTTTCAAGTTCCTTTTCATCAACGCCATGATTTTTTATCTTTTCAATCTCCTCATCAATCACTTTCTCAAGCGTGTCAGAACCAAACCCGGGATTTGAAATAGCGTAAATCAAAAACAAACCAGGATGTTCCCTGACATCTGCGAATGTCTCAACCTCATTTGCGATTTTATCCTTGTAAACAAGTCGTTGATACAACCTTGAACTCTCACCGACAGAAAGTATATTTGAAAGAAGTGTCAAAGCATATGAGTCGGGATTCCCTTCCTCTGGGATTCTATAACTCATAAATACAGCTGGAAGAGGTGCATTTACATCTTCAACGACTTCCCTAACTTCGCCATCAAGTGGTTCGTCAAAGGGAGATGGTCGCGGGATTTGATCAGGTCCTCTCTTTATTTCACCAAAATACCTCTGAACAAGCTCCTTTGTCCTCTCAATATCAATATCTCCCGCTATGACAAGCACAGCATTGTTTGGGACATAAAATGTCTCATAAAATTCCCTGACATCATCCATACTTGCGTTATCAAGATGTTCTTGATAGCCAATCACTGGCCATCTATACGGATGCTTTTTATAGCTTTTCTCCGAAATTTTAATCCAAGCCGAACCATAGGGTCTATTCTCGTAACGCCAACGCCTTTCCTCCTTAACAACTTCCCTCTGGGTTTTCAAACTTATCTCCTGAATTGAAAAGCCAAGCATTCTATCGGACTCAAGCCAAAGCGCAAGCTCAAGATAGTTTGAAGGCAAAACCTCGTAATAATTCGTCTTATCCTCCGTCGTGTAAGCATTATCATAACCTCCTGCCTGCGTTATGTACTTATCAAATTCACCCCTCTTCACATTCATTGAGCCATCAAACATCAAATGTTCAAACAAATGGGCAAATCCCGTCTTATTTTCCCTCTCGTTTTTTGAACCAACATGATAACATATATTCACAGCAACTATAGGCGTGGAATGATCCTCGTGAAGTATAACATGAAGTCCATTATCAAGCGTGAATTCAACAAAATCAACCTTTCCCTCGCTCTGAGGATAAATTTCAATCGGCTTAAACACAATTACGCTCATAATTAAAGCCAATGTTAGTTTTAAATTTTTCATCGCAACTCCCCATTATTTTCAAATTACGCTTTTGAAAATTTCTCAAGTTCAACTTCAAAATCTTGGATTATTTTTGAGCTGGCTTTCCCCGTTTCATAACCAAAAAAGTGAAGTTTAAACTTTCCACTTTCAAGCGTGAAAATTTGAATTGCTTTATTTGCTGGATCAACAATCCAATACTCCTTAACCCCAAACTTTTCATAAATTTCCCTCTTGACATTCATATCGTTATAAATTGAAGATGGCGAGATTATCTCAACCACGAGGTCAGGCACCCCGAAAATCGCCTTCTCCTTCAAAATCCCAAAATTATCCCTTGAAACAAAAACGATATCCGGCTGAAAAACATTTTCCTCACTTAACACGACATCAACAGGCGCATAATAAACAACACCGAGGTTTTTCTCTCGGACATAGTTCCACATCAAGTATTCAAGATTCCTTGATATATCCTGATGAAACAAATTCGGTGCCAGAACCATGAAAAGCTCCCCATTAATTATCTCATACCTTTCCTCATCCGGAAGTTTAAGGTAATCTTGATAAGTCCAACGCTTTGCCTCTATTTTGACCGTCTCCTGACTCATAATATTCACCCAATTATTTTGAAGTTTTTTGCTCCTTTGGGAAATAATAAAGCACAACTGAATTTTCAGGTTTGAGATACTTAACCGCCGAATCACGAATCTCCTCCCGGGTGATGGAAAGAATTTTATCAAGTTCGCGGTTTATCTCATCGGTATTTTTATGGATGACATAGTAATGAGCAAGCTGATCTGCTTTTGATAAAACAGTTTGATAGCTTGAAATTGTCTGTGCTTCCGTTTGATTTTTGACCTTTTGAAGCTCCCTTTCGGAGATAAGTTCTTTTTGTATCTTTTCAATCTCATTCCATATCTCCCTTTCAACTTCCTCTGGCTTGTGACCTATTGAGCAGTAAGCATCAATTTTAAACACTCCAGCATCTTCCATACCTATCGCATAGACATTGACATTTTGAGCGATTCTCTTCTCATAGACAAGTTTTTGATAAAGTCGCGAACTCCTACCCGAACCAAGCACATTAGCAAGAAGATCAAGCGCATAAAAATCCCTTTCCCCATCTTTAGGTATCCTAAAAGCGATGAAAACAGCGGACAATCTAACATTGTCATAAATCGTATCCCGCACTTGCTGTGTTAAAGGTGGTTCAACGACATTAGGTCTTTTTATCTCGTACTTTCCCCTCGGTATATCACCGAAGTATTTCTGCACGAGATTTTTTGTCTTTTCAACATCAATATCACCAGCGATCACTAAAACAGCGTTGTTAGGAACATAATAGGTCTCAAAAAATTTTTTAACTTCTTCAAGTTTCGCAGCGTTTAGATGTTCCATATAACCTATGACGGGCCACCTATACGGATGTACCTTAAAAAGCCGTTTGAATGTCTCCTCCCATTGCGTCCCATAGGGACGATTATCAACCCTCCATCGTCTCTCCTCCTTAACAACCTCACGCTGATTGTCAAGATTTTCCTGATTGACATTTAAGCTCATCATCCTGTCGGATTCAAGCCACAGGACAAGCTCAAGTTGATTTGATGGAACAACTTGAAAATAATTTGTTCTATCCCAATTGGTTGAACCGTTAAAGATACCACCCGCTTTCTGAATGTAAGCCATATGTTCGGCTTTTCTAACATTTGCAGAGCCCTGAAACATCATATGCTCAAAAAGATGTGCAAACCCCGTCCTTTCCGGGTCTTCATTTTTTGAGCCAACATGATACCAAATATCAACAGCAACTATCGGGGTTGAGTGGTCCTCGTGTAGTATGACATGCAAACCATTAGGCAGGTCATATTCAATGAAATTAATCTTCCCGGGTTTAACTTGCGAAAAAACCTCAACAACAAGGAAGAAAAGCAAAAAACTTAAAATTTTAAAACGCATATCTTTACCCTCAAATTTTTATTTTGACTTTTCAGCGATAATCCTCAGCAATATAAACATAAACATCTTTCTTCAACTGTTCAAGCCACTTTTGGTATTCTCTATTTTGTTTTTCAATCAAAGCATACTGATAAATCCGCATGTAGTCGTCTTTTAAGTTCATCCTATGAGCTGGTATTCTTCTTTTCAGAAGGACGATATGATAGGCGTATGAGTTTCCATAACTCATTTTAATCGGTCTTGAAATTTCACCTTCACTGAGGGACTGGACTACATCCTTAAGTTCAGGGTCAAGTTCATTAACCGGAACAGAGCCAAGATATCCACCTTGTAATTTCGTTGATTCATCTTCGCTAAATTTTTTCGCCATATCTTCAAACTTTGCACGACCGGTTATAATTTGATATCTTATTTCTTCAAGTTTTGAAATCACAACTTTATCACTTTCCTCCGTCAAAGGAACCTTGAAAAGGATATGTCTTGGATGTACTTGCTCACCCCTTCTTTCAAGCAATTGAATTATATGATAGCCGAAAGGCGTCCTAATGACATCCGAAACCTGACCTTCTTGCAATCTAAAAACCGCTTCTTCAAATTCTTTTACAAACATTCCACGCCTAACCCAGCCTAAATCACCACCATCTCTTGCGGTTGCCCTGTCCTCAGAATATACCCTGGCAAAATACGCAAAATCCCCACCCGACCTTATACTGTCAAGAATTGCCACCGCCCTCTTATAAACCGATTGTTCAACGGAATCCGTTGGCTTCGGAATTAACATGATATGATAAAGTTCAACCATCTCCGGAACCTCAGGCAAACTATCCTTATAAGCCTTGTAAAACTCCTCCACCTCATAACCAGAAACGGTCATCATGCCAAATTTCTGTTGCTTCATCTTCTCTATCATCAACCTCTTCTTAACATCTTCCCTTAACTCACGCTTTATCCTCCCTATCGGCATCCCGTAAATTTCTTCAATCCTTTGCTCAGAACCATACTGGCGGACAAGCATCTGAATTTGAGCGTCTATTTGCCTTAACACCTCATCATCGGAAACAACTATTGTATCCTCAATTGCTTTGGTCAAAACAATCTTATCATTTATCATCTCCTCTAAAACATACCTTTTCAGATTCGGATCGTTCGGATTGAGATTGTTTTGAATTGCGAAAATATATGTCTGATAATTCAAATCCGATTCAAGTATGATTTCGTTACCAACGATAGCAACTATCCTGTCAAGGGTTCTTTGTTGTGCAAACGATGTAAAAGATAAAAAAAGCAAAAATAAAATTTTCATCCTCACCATCTCACCTCATAATTGTATTTTTTTCTCAAGTTTGAGACCAAACTATCAAGCAAACGGTTTTGCTTTTCAACTATAGCCCTCTGTTTGACATCATCGGCGACAAGTTCAAAATCAGCACTTTCCCCGGGCTCTATTTTATCATAAAGGTAAATCAAAAAATAACTATCACCCGACCTAACGGGGAAAGAAACCTCCCCTGGGCTTAGGTTCCAGGCAACCTTCCAAAGATCAGAAGATGATATACTGAGCTGATCAAAATATCTTGACTCAACAATTTCAAGAACGCTTGACTCCGAAATTAAACCAGAAATCGCTTCTTTAAAATTTCTTGTTCTTGTGATTCTACCTCTTAAAATACTGGCATCAGTCCTTGACTTTAACTTCACATAGCCAATTTTGACAAAGGGTCTATCAAGTATAAATTCGTCTTTATGCTTTTGATAAAATTCTCTTACTTCATCGTCTGATAAACTACTCGCCTTTCTCACTATTTCATCCTGCACGAATTTGTTAATAATAAGTGATTTCCTAAACTCATTTACCATTCGCTCAATCTTTTCGTCTTTTTTATCATAACCTCTTTCAAGCGCCTCCTTATAAATCAAGTTGTTGATAATCCACTTGTCAATGTAATTTCTCACGAAGCTTGAATCAAGCCCAGCAACATCCCGCCTTAAAAGATATTCACCATCAACCCTTGCAATGTAATCTTCGTTTCCGGTCTTTTTTGAGCATCCGAAAACCATAGCGAGTAAACTAACGATTAAAAGCCTTTTCAAGCGCTTTTTCATTTACAACTACCCTATATTTCTTTTTCAGCGACTCAACCCATTCATTTTCAAGTCGCTTTAACTCTTGCTCCTGAACTGAGCTTGCTACTTCGCTAAATGCTTCCTCAAATGTTTTCACTCGGCTTGGTTCCTTACCCGTAACTTTTACGATTGAAAAACCACCTTGAAACCTCACCGGTTCAGATACATCATTTACTTTCATATTCCAAGCCATCCATGCGATTTCATTTTCACTTGCCGAGACAAGCCCCCAATCACCTCTCTTTTCCCGCATCCCGGGTCTCTCGGTGTATCTTTCAGCAAGCGAATCAAAATCAACCCCTTTCAAAATTTGTGAGTAAATGTCCTTAGCAAGCGATTCGCTCTTAACCCATATCTCACTAAACCTGACCCTGTCTGGGAACCTATAATTTTCCTTGTTCTTCTCATAATAACTCCTCAACTTCTCCTCATTCAAGTCAATCCTATCCCAAACCATTTTTTGCTCAACATAATAAAGCAAAACACCATCAACGAACTCTTTAAGTTCGTTCTTAAACTCGGGATAAATCTTCTCAACATTCCTCGCCCTATACTCAGTTAATTTCATCTCAACCATCCTATCAAGAACAGAACGCATAGAAAAGCGATCAAATTTTTTCCCAGAAAACTCAGCGCTCCTTTTGATTATTTTTATCGCTGAGTCAAGCGTTATTTTAACATCGGCAAACTCAAATAAAACTTTCCTTCTATCGTCGCCCGTATAAACACTGTCCCAGTTTTCATGAGAAGTCGTCTTTGACGTATCCGCTTTTGACAAGAAAAATTCAAATGTTTGCTCATTCAACTTGAAATTATACTCCCTTTTCAAACGCTCAACATACCTTTTGAAATCATACTCAAGACGATATGACTGATATAACTTGTTCAAATCATCAACGATCTCATCAAACGGTTTAACTGGTACAATTTCCGTCACCTTAACTATGTGATATCCCCACCTTGTCCTTATGATATCGCTTATATCACCAACCTTTGCGTTAAACATAAATTGATCAATCTCCCTATATGCTTGACCCCTTGAATAATACCCAGCATCCCCACCACGTTGCACAGAAAACCTATCATCGGAATGTCTTTTTGAAAGCTCACCGAAATCAAATCCATTTCTTAAACTATCAAGAACTGCCTTCATCTCATTATAAAGCCTAAGCGTATCTTCAGGTGTTGCGTTTCTTTCAATTTTCCGTCCAATATGACTTATGCGAATCATCTCAACCCTCGGCTTTCGGTCAAGAACTTCTATGATATGATATCCAAACTTACTTCTAACAGGTTCTTGTGTTCTCTCACCAGGTCTCATTGAATAACAAGCATCCTCAAACTCCGGAACCATAGCTCCAGCTGTGAAATAATACAAATCACCACGATTAAAAATCACAGATGGATCGTCAGAATAATCAAGCGCAACGGAATCCCAAGAAGCCCCAGCATTGAGCTTCTCAATTGCCTCCTTCGCACGCTTATATGCAGAGAGAGTATCTGTGCCATTAATTTGAATAAGTATATGTCTTGCCCTTATTTCTTCCTTCCTCCTCTCATAAAGTTGCTTTAATCCCGGGTCAACAACTTCCCTTTTCGTCAAATACGAAAGCGCAAGTGTAGTGTAATAATCTTTCACCTCACTTTGAACTCTCGGGTCACGATCCAATTTTTGAGCTTTGGCATCAAGGACTTTAAGTTTAAATCTTATCAAAAGGTCAAGGTAATTTTTCCTCTCATCAATTGATTTTTCCTTCGCTTTTGAAACCCCACCGTTGTTTCTCGCAAATGACCTTTCAAATTCATCAAGCGTTATAACTTCACTGCCAATTTTAGCGACATACTCTCTTTTTTCAACGACCCCGATATTTTTCAAAAAGGCACATCCTGAAATTAAAAACACAAACGAAATCAATGTTATGTTCTTTTTCATACTTTGATCCAATTCTTTTGTTTTCACTCAATTATTGTAAAACCAGTGTACTTATGAAGAACTTTTGGAACGATGACTTTCCCCTCCGGGGTTTGATAATTTTCAAGAAGCGCGACCATCAACCTTGATGTTGCGAGCCCCGAACCATTAAGCGTATGGACGAACTCAGGTTTTGATTTTCTATCACGCCTAAATCTGACATTCATCCTCCTTGCTTGGAAGTCCTCAAAATTGCTACAACTTGACGCCTCAAGCCATTTCTTTTCCGCTGGGGACCAAACCTCAATGTCATATGTCTTAGCCGATGCGAAACTCATATCCCCTGTGCAAAGCAAAACAACCCTATAGGGAATGTTAAGAAGTTGAAGAACTTCTTCCGCATCCCTGACAAGTGATTCAAGCTCATCGTAAGATGTCTCTGGCGTTGTAAACTTAACAAGTTCAACCTTGTTAAATTGATGAACTCTCAAAAAACCCTTCGTTTCCCTTCCCCACGAGCCAGCTTCTCTCCTGAAGCAAGCCGAATAAGCGACATATTTTTTCGGAAGTTCACTTATATCAAGGATTTCATCGCGATGGATGTTTGTGACAGGAACTTCCGCTGTTGGTATCAAATAAAGGTCATCCTCGGGACAATAATACATATCATCTTTAAGCTTTGGAATTTGCCCAGTGCCACGCATTGAAGCTTCATTCACGAGGAACGGCGGGAAAACCTCTGTATAACCATGCTTTTGAATGTGAAGGTCAAGCATAAAATTTATCAATGCCCTTTCAAGTGTCGCCCCCTTTCCAATGTAAAGAGGAAAACCACTGCCTGTCAACTTCGCCCCGCGTTCAAAATCAATTATTCCAAGTTTTTTCCCAAGCGTTAAATGGTCTTTTATCTCAAAATCAAACTCCGGAATTTCCCCCCACATCCTAACAACAACATTATCATTTGCATCCTTTCCAACTGGGACCGAACTATGCGGTATATTCGGCAACCAAAGCAAAAGGTTTTCAAGCTCGGTTTCAACCTTCTTAAGTTCAGCATCAATGGATTTAATTTCATCCGAGACCTTTCTCATTTCCTCAATCAAATCGGTTGCATCCTTGCCTTGTTTTTTTAGGTTCGCTATTTCCTCCGTCACATCATTTCGCCTTGCCTTCAAAGCGTCACCCTTTTTGATCAACTCACGCCTTCTTTCATCAAGTTTCAAAATCTCATCAACAGTGTCCCTATCCCCTTTCAATCTGATAGCATTTTTAACAACCTCGGGATTTTCCCTTATAAATTTAAGGTCAAGCATTTCTTGTGAAAAATTTATTTTTTTAATTTTCTATCCCATAAACCCATCTCCTTCCTCTCCTCAAATGTCAACTCAACTGCATGCAATGAAATCTCTTTTAAAACCCTATTTCTCTCCTTCTCAGCTTGATCAAGTCGTTTTAAAGTGTAATCTACATAATCTTTTGAAATATCTACGCCAATATAATCGTGTCCCAAAATTTTCGCTGCAACAAGCACTGTCCCAGTCCCACAAAACGGATCAATAACTATTCCCTTTCCATCCAAAATTGAGTAAATGATTCTCGTCGGTAATTCAATCGGAAACACCGCTGGATGTTCTTTATGCCCTGGTTCAGGTCTTATCTCCCAAACTGAGGTAAATTTTGCATGTTCTGGTCTTAACTCCTCTGGCTTACCCTTAACCAACCAATAAATCCTCTCATCAACTTGCCAAAACCTCCAACCCCTTATATTCCCCGCTATCTTTCTATTCCAAACTATTTCCTGCCAAAACGTCCACTTCGTTTTTAAAAGCCACTCAATCGGATGAATCATCCTTCCGTTTTCATATCTAACCTTGTGATTATAAAAGAAAGAACCACCAGGTTTTATGATTCTAAACAATTCGTTTAAAACATCAACTTGCCATTTTTGATAATCTTCCTCAGGCAAAACATCCCTTACTCCTTTGTAAACGACTTTATCAACGAGCCAACCGCCGTATCGCTCTTTTTTGTTGTATGGTGGTGAAGTTATCCCAAGATCAACACTATCAGAGGGAATTTGAACAAGAACCTCAAGGACATCACCATTGATCACCTTATTCAGGAAATTTTCAATTGGAAGCATGTCAAATCTCTCTACTTTTTAAAAAAGATAAAATCTACTATTGATATACTTGCTGAACTTCCCCAAAGCATCGCTTCGGTAGATAACCTTTAAATCACTGCAATTTCTATAATCGTTAAATGTAAACGAAGCCGAACGCAAATATTCTCCCGGTTCTCTTTTGCCTTCTGGAAATTTCCTTTTTAACTGTCTTTCAATTCTATCACAGCTAAATGGAAACTCAAGTATGTAAACCAACCTTCCATTCACAAATCCACTTACCAGTATGTTTAAGTTTTGATTCTTATCCTTTTCAAACCTCTGGCTCCAACAGTTAGTTTATAACCGTTATACCCAAGTTTCTCTTCTATCGGTTCATAACCAGCAATATAAAGTTTTGACGAATTCTTGTCGTTGAAGTAAATTGTCAAAAAATCTATCAATGTTGACATTAGAGTCGGCTTAGATAACGAATTAAGAAAACTCTGCAATTCTTGTGAAGAGCCAACCGAATAAAGTTTGATTATCTCCTGCAAATTTTTATTCATTCAAGCATTCTTTTTAATTTTACCAAAAATTGAAAACAAACTCAAACATCAAGTTCAAACTTAAACTGACGAATTCCATCTTCAACGCCATAGGGTTTAAGACCGAGTTCTGCCTCCGCTTTCAAAGTTATCAAACCCGACTTCAAAGGTCTGGGCGCGACCTGATTTAACTCGGATGTCTTCACGGGAATTATAAGCTCGCGATCAAAGCTGAAAATTTCAGCAAGCTTAACTGCAAAATCATATCTGCTTACAAAATCCCTGCCCCCAACATTATAAATCCCTTCTTTATCAAACTCAACAACTTTTAAAATTGCAAAAGCAAGGTCATCAACATAAGTTGGATTACCAATCTGATCGATGACCACCTTAATTTTTTCACCCGACGAAAGTTTGTTATAAAGCCAAAGGGCGAAATTACTTTTGACATTTTTACCAACACCGTAAAGGACATTCGTCCTTAAAATCGCAAATCTTATACCCCCAATCTTGATCTCGTTCTCGCTTGCGAGCTTTGTTCTGCCGTAATAATTTATCGGATTCGGAATCGCATTCTCATCGTAGGGACCATTTTTTCCGTCAAAGATATAATCCGTTGAGATATGTATCAACTTCGCATCAACTCTGCGGGCTGAATGGACGAGATTTCTCACCCCCTCAACATTCACACGCCAAGCAAGTTCACGATTTAACTCGCAACCATCAACATTTGTATAAGCTGCTGTATTAACTATAACATCCGGATTAAAATAAACGACAAGATTTTTAACATCGCTTCTATTCGTTATATCAAGCATAGTGTAATCAAAACCCTCAGCCTCAAGAAATGTTCTGGGCTCTTTTGCCGTTGCAAGAATCTCTGCAGATGTGCTCTTCAAAAAAACCTTCAAAACCCTCTGCCCAAGCAATCCGTGACATCCGGTTATCATAACCCTCATCTTTTGACAAGCTCTTTGAGTTTATCTATCTGCGTTGACCCGGGTATTGTCGCATTCAATCCGGCGACGAAATTTGCAAAATCCGTTGATGCTATGGGATTTTTCGTCTTTGAAAATTTATAAAAAAATGCAGAACCAAAAACATCACCGCAACCAGTTGGGTCAACAACTTCAACATCGTAGGCCTTTAAATCAGCTCTTTTTAGACCATTATCAAAATAATAAACCGTTGCGCCAAGATTCGCCCTCGTTATGACCATCGCTTTAACCCCGAGTTTCAAAACCTCCTCAGCAAGCTCATCATCACTCCAACCCGGTTCCCCAATTGATTTTGATTCAAACTCATTCATCTGCACAGTATCAACATTCTCAAACCATTCCCTCCAATCTCGCAATCTCACCCTATATCTGATATTTTTCTCATCAACCCCAAGCGTCATGCTGTGAACATCAAAATGAATATAACAGCTGTAATTTCCCCTCAACTTTTTCAATGTTCCAAGTTCAACATCAAATCCAGAAATCATATTTATAAAAATTCCATCAACACCAACATCCATCAAATATCTAATCTTATCAAACCCAATCGGCTTCGCTATATGAACGGAACATTCCGTTCTTTCTTTCCTATCCTGATAAAAAAGATGAACACGATTTGTAAGCCCCGGAAACTTAAAAATCCCATCAACAACCACATTTCGGTATGCTTTTAACCTTTCAATAAATTTATCATAATCAACTTCTCCAACGCCGAACACAGGATAAATTAAATCTCCACGATCAACAATGTTAGCAAGCGAAGCCAAAGAAAAAAATATCCCACCATAACTTTGAACCTCACTTCCATCTGGTAGATGAATTACATCAAGGCATAAATGTCCAATGATTCCATATTTCATAATTTTGAACCCTTTGACCTAAACTCTTCAAGTTTCCTTTTCAAATCTTCATTTTGTAAGGCGAGCATTTGAACAGCGAGAACAGCTGCATTCACAGCGCCTGCTTTCCCAATTGCAACGGTCGCAACTGGAATACCCGGGGGCATTTGAACTATTGAATAAAGAGAATCAACCCCGTTTAATTCCGAAGATGGGATTGGAACACCTATAACCGGCAGCGTCGTATTCGCAGCTATCACCCCTGGCAAATGAGCAGCCATACCAGCACCCGCAATTATAACCTTAAAACCTCTTTCTTCAGCATTTCTAGCAAACTCAATCGTCTCAAGCGGATTCCTATGCGCAGATAAAACCATTTTCTCATATTCAACACCGAAATACTGCAGATATCGCTCACAGTTTTTCATTATCTCATCATCGCTTGCGCTACCCATCACAATTGCAACCTTCATAAAATCTCCTAATTTATTTTTGATCGACACGATGATTTCAAAAAAGCAAGTATTCTCTCTTTATAAGCATCACCAACGATATCCCAAGAGTTCACATGTCCTGCATTATCAACAAGGAATAACTCACCTTTAGCGGTATATCTAAAAAGAACCTCTGAATGCCACGGTTTTACTGTTTCATCATTTTTGCCATGAATGTAAAGAACAGGGCAAGAAATTCTCTTGACATAGTCAAGTGGTGAAATCTCGTTAACTTTTAGCCCGGATATCCTCTCACAATTTTCAAGGATTTTATCCGTTAAAAATTTTGAAGCGAACTTAAATTTTGTTTTTTGATACTCATAAATCAAATCGTAAAAATTTGAAAAACTTCCCTCAGCTATTACAGCGCAAACGCGATTATCTATACCAGCCGTTTGAAGCGCAACCGCCCCACCAAGCGAAATCCCAAACAGTGAAACCGGAAGGTCTGGATACCTTTTCAAAATAAAACTTATCCACTCGGACAGATCAAACTTTTCAAAATATCCATATGTGCAAAACCTCCCGCCACTTTCACCATGATAGCGCAGGTCAATCAATAAAACATTGTAGCCGTTTTCACTTAAAAATTTTGCCCTTTTCAAACCAAAAGCTTTATTTGTATATGTTCCGTGAATATAAATCACATTACCGATCGGGTCACCAACTGACTTGACAAGCCATCCTTTTAAATCAACACCGTCAAACGACTTTATTTGGACATCTTCATATTCAAGCCCCAAGTCAGACGGTGAGGTAACAACCTTACCATCAATCAAAAAATTTTTTTGTCTCGGTTTTAAAATCCTCATAGGTCCAATGTAACTCACAACTAAAACATAGGCAAAAATCAAAGAAAGCATCAAAATTATAATTAAACTCATCCTTCTCCCTTATCTATATTTTTGTCCTTTGAATTAGCTCTGTTATAAACACTAACTGCAAGCAAGAAACTCAATCCCATCGTTAAAGCCCCAAGCATAAAAGGAGCTCTATGACCGAGATGCCCATATAAAAATCCACCTGTTGATGGTCCCAAAACTCTTGCCAAACTTGAAAGCGATTGCCCCAAACCAAGGGTAAGACCCTGGAATTCACTTTTAGCACGCCTTGAAATCAAACTCAAAACAGTCGGAGTCGTCACACCACTCCCAGATGTAAAGAAAGTTACTGAAATAAAAAATTGATAAAAGTTTAATGATAAAACCATCCCAATAAGACCCAATCCCATAAACAAAGTCCCGAAAATTAAAATCTTCTCACCCTCAAATTTCTTTGAAATCCTGCCAACGAGAAATCCTTGAGTGAAAACGCCGATAGCACCAACATAACCGAATAAAAGCCCATTGTGCGACGCATCAAATGAAAATGTATCTTTCGTAAATAAGGGAAAAACGACATAATTTAGAGAAATCCCAAAAGTTATAACGAAGAAAGTAAAGTATAGGAAAACAAGCAACCTATCAGATATAATTTTTAACATACTTGAACCGTAGCTAAATCTATTTTCCGAGCGAGAATGTCTTTGCGGTTCTGGAAGGAATTTATAAGCGAGGAAAAAGTTTAAAAGCGAAAGTCCCGAGGCAAATAATATAGGGACATTATACCCAAATCTACTTAAAACTCCTCCGATCAAAGGTCCAACTATAAACCCTATGCCAAAACCAGCTCCAACTATTCCCATTCCCCTTGCTCTTTCCTCAGGGGGAGTTATATCTGCGATATACGCTTGAGCTGTTGCTATATTTGCTCCCATTAACCCAGCCAGCATTCTTGAAATGAACAAAACTTCAAGTGACTTTGCAAAGGCAAAAATTAAATAAGACAAAAAAGACCCAAAAACACTTAAAAGAATCACAGGTCTTCTCCCAACCCTGTCGGATATCCTTCCCCAAATTGGATTAAAAATAAATTGCATAAGTGAAAAAGAAGAAACCAAAAGTCCAACTTGGGAAGAACTTGCGCCATAGCTTAAAGCGTAGAACGGAAGAAGTGGTATAACTATTCCAAAACCAATCAGGTCTATCAATACGGTCAAAAAGATAACACCAAGACGATTTATCATACGAGAGAAAAATTTCCTTTTTTAAAAATTTAAAAATAAGCGGTCGCTATTCCAAATTTAACACTTGTCAAATTAAAATCTTTTTGATATTTTCCTAAAAAAACAAAAACACAGCTTATGTCCATTGCAAAACGATATTATTATAAAATGGTAAGTGGTTTCCCTGTAAATTTCTACTACCTCATCATCCGATAAGTCAAATTCTTGGATTAGTAGATCATTTCTTCTCAGGAAAGGGATATTGGATTTTTGCTATATGCTTGAATATATCTGCAAGAAGAAAGGTAAGAATCTAAAATTAGAATGCAATGCCGAGTTAGATACGATAAATTTTCAGGTTGCAAAAATAACCCAGAGAAAAGAAGCAAGATCTGGAAAAAGAAAGATGAAAATAATTCAAGTTCCATACGCTGTGTTCAACATAGAAGAGCTTAAAAGGAAACTTGTAAGCCCACGCACAAAAAATAAAATTAAGTATGAAATTTATTTTGGAAAATGGTTTTGTAGCTTTCAGCAAAAGCTATGTGCAAATACAGGAAGAGCTACAAAGAGAAATTGATAAAATTTTGAAAGAACTTACAGGAACATAAACTTTTTCAACAAATGGACAAGGGCAATAAATTTATAAAAGGAATAAATGAGTTCAACAACGGGCTTTTCTTTGAATGTCATGATACATTTGAAGAAATCTGGAACGAGGAAAGAAACCCCGAATTAAAAAAATTTTACCACGGTCTAATACACATAACTGTTGGTTTCTACCATCTGACAAACTATAACTTTCGTGGAGCGGTAAGCCAATTTAAAAAAGCATTTGACAAAATTGGAACTTATCCGCAAATTTATATGAACATAAAACTTTGGGAATTGCTTAGTGAGGTCAAAATCTGGCTTGAAAAAGCGGAGAAAGCGTTAAATGGAGAAAAACAGAATTTAAACTTTGAAAATTTACCAAAAATAAAATTCATTGATGAAAAATGAGAATTGGGAAATACGATATATATGCAGTTGAAACAGGACGATTCAAACTTGACGGTGGTGCAATGTTTGGAATCGTTCCAAAAACAATTTGGGAAAAACTCAATCCGTCGGACGAAAAAAATAGAATTGAACTCGCCTTAAGAACGCTTTTAATAGTAAGCGACGACAAAAAAATTCTCGTTGACACGGGAATAGGAAAAAAATGGGATGACAAATACGCTGAGATTTACGGCATTGACCATGCGAAATTTACACTTGAAAATTCACTTGCAAAGTTTGGGCTTAAAACAGACGACATAACAGATGTTATATTAACACATTTACATTTTGACCACGCCGGTGGTTCAACTATGCTTGACTCCGATGGGACTTTAAGACCAACATTTAAAAATGCAACTTACTATGTCCAAAAGCGAAACCTTGAACTTGCAATGAACCCAAACGAAAAAGATAGGGCAAGTTATCTGCCCGAAAATTTCATGCCACTTATTGAATTTAATCAACTTGAAGTTGTTGACGGGGAATTTGAAATTTTTGATGGGGTTGAATTAATCGTATCGGACGGACACACAATCGGACAACAACTTGTCAAGGTGTCTGACGGGGAAAAAACGATAGTTTATTGTGGCGACCTGATACCGACATCATCACACATACCCATACCTTATGTAATGGCTTATGACCTACAACCTTTAATCACGATGGAAGAAAAAAAGAAACTTTTAAAGAGAGCACTTGAAGAGAATTGGATTTTATTCTTTGAGCATGATCCTTACGCCGATTGTGCCACTGTCAAACAAGGCAAAAAATATATTGAACTTGATAGAAGATTCAACCTTGACGAGATTTAAATCCCTGAAATCAAGATGAAAACGCCCGTCAGAGCGATCACAACTCCAGCGATTACGTGTGAGTATCTCTCAAGTTTCTCAAGTTTTGCAAGTTGAATTCCAAGATAACCGATCAATGCCTGCACTATCATCATAACCCAGGTCACGATGCTGAAAACAACTATAACGGCAAGAATTCCAGCGGTTTTAAATTTAAGTGATATGAAGAAAAGCGGTATAAGTGGCTCACAAGGACCGAGAACGAAAATCGCAAATAATGTCCAGACGGTGATAACTTTTCTATTCAAAATTTTTTCATCAACGATTTCGTGTTTATGTGGATGTTTTACATGTTTTATGCCCCAGATCGCATAGGCTATACCAAATCCGATCAAAAGCCATAGTCCAACTTCGCCACGCAACGTTTCAAGTCCTTGAAGTTTGCTTAACTCCATCCCTATAAATAACCCGATAAGCCCGAGCAAAACTGAAGAGCCAACATGACCAATCCCAGCGATGAACGTGACAAAAATTAACTTCTTAATTGACCATTTCTGCGCCCTTCCAATCATGATGAAAGGAAGCCAATGATCTGGGGCAAGCGCATGGAGAAATGCTATTGAAGCAGTGCTTATAATCAAAGTAATAAATGAAGCATCTGTCATTTTAAATCTCCTTAATTATTTTGCCTTGACCCAAGATATAAGCTCTTTCAAACTTGGAAACTTCCCGTAACTTAAAATCGCTATTCTAAATATCCTTCCCGCAACCCAGATCATAAAAACTACTGATAGAGCAAGAATTGCTATCGTTCCAATTATCTCCCAAGTTGCTGGCATCTTAACAGGGATACGTGCGACCATAAATGCGGGTGTAAATAGAGGGAAAAAGGATAAAACTTTTATCCAAAAAAGATCCGGATTTTGCATAATTAAAAAAGAAAAGGCGATGGGAAGTGTAACACCAAGAGCGATATATCCGGCGATTTGTTGTGCTTCATACTCAGAGTTCACAGGTGCACCAACAGCGACGAAAAGGGCGGAGTAAAATAGATAACCGAGGACAAAGTAAACAAGTGAAATAAGCATAAGGTCAATCTTTACGGAAATTAACGCATACCCAGAGAAAAAGTAAAAACCGAGTATAGCCCATATAAACATCTGCGTCAACCCAAGCATACCAAGCCCAACTATCTTACCCGCCATCAATTCATTCGCATTGCAAGAGGACAAAAGAACTTCCACAATACGATTTGACTTCTCCTCAACAACACTTCGCACAAGCATTTGCCCACCTGTAAGCACAAGTACCATAAGCGCAATTATAAAAATGTACGAGCTAAAAAACAGCGCAAGAAAGTCCGTCTTCTCCTCTTCACCCTTTTTTGAAATTTTTATCGTGTTATATTTAACTGGCCTAATTATTTTTGAAATTGCCTCTTTATCAACACCGTACTTCCCAAGTTCAGATGTGATCACAATTTCCTGAAGCGCGCTCTTGAAACGCTCAATGTCCCTTATATTGCCAACATTTTGACCAACATATTGAAAATTCAAACTATCCTCAAAATTTCGCGGTATAATAATATATGCCTCAAACTCACCAGAAATCACCTTTTTATTTGCTATTGATTTAATTTCCCCCAAGTTATCTCCAGCTTGAATTTTAATAAGGATATAATTTGGTTTGCCATCGGGAAGTTTGAATTCGTTTTCAAGCTTATCTTGCAACTTATCAAAAATCCGCCCCGTCAAGTCTACAACACCGATCCTTTTTTGCTTTAGATCAGCTTTTTCCATTAAAAATCTTGGGAGAAAACCAA
This sequence comes from Candidatus Thermokryptus mobilis, assembly GCF_900070205.1. Classification (NCBI taxonomy): domain Bacteria; kingdom Pseudomonadati; phylum Candidatus Kryptoniota; genus Candidatus Thermokryptus; species Candidatus Thermokryptus mobilis. The sequence goes on from NZ_FAOO01000013.1 coordinate 55,573, forward strand.
AAGCAACTATTAAGACAGGCATTAGAATTAAAGATATAAAAAATGTCTTTGTTCTGACCTTAGTAATATACTCCCACCAGGCGATGGTTAAAATTTTTTTCATTTAACCAATCAATTTCTTTCTCAAAAATTTTCAGCGATAATTTAACACAATTTAAAATTCCTTTCAAGCCCTTCAATATTTTAAATTTCCCTCCTTGGCAAATTCCTCAATAAGTCTTTTCTGACGCTCATTTATTTTTTCCGGGATTTCAACCTTGACAGTGACATACATATCACCAACATTGCCATTATTTCTGATACCAAGTCCACGCAGTCTGAATGTTGTTCCATTCTGAGTTCCAGGAGGAATTGTTAGTTCAACCTTATTCCCATAAATGGTCTTTATCCTTATTCTACTTCCAAGTATCGCTTGTGCAATGTTAATTGGAATTTCAACGTAAATATCATTACCCTTGCGCTTGAAAAATTTATCATCTTGAACTTTTATATGAACATAAAGATCACCATTTCCACCGCCACCTATACCTTGTTCACCTTCGCCTCTGATTCTAAGCGTTGTCCCAGTGTCAACGCCCTGAGGTATTTTAACCTTTATCTTTCTTAATCTTGAAACCTGACCTGTGCCACCACAGTTATAGCAAACTTCCGAGATTATCTTACCACGACCGTAACAGCGTGGGCAAGGTCTTGAAAAAGCAAACATACCTTTAACTTCCGAAACCATTCCGCTTCCGTTACATACAGGACAGGTTGTCACCTTCGCTCCTGGCTTTGCACCCGTTCCACCACAAACATTACAAACTTCCTTCCTTGGAACATCTACATATATCTCACCGCCACTGACCGCAGTTGAAAAGGGAATTTCAACATCTATATGAATGTCCTCTCCTTTTACAGCGCCTCTTCTGCTTTTTCTAAAGAACTCACCACGGTCAAAAAATTGATTTAACAAGTCATCAATAAATGAATCCCCGAAGTTAAATCCCTCACCAAATCCAGTTCGGAAATTTGAGAATATATCTTCAAAGTTGAAACCACCTGGAAATCCACCTTCTACACCGGTATAACCAAACTTTCTGAGCTGATCGTATTGCTTCCTCTTCTCCGGGTCAGAGAGAACACTATACGCCTCGTTAATCTCTTTAAACTTCTCCTCAGCTTGTTTATCCCCAGGATTTCTATCTGGATGATATTTCATTGCGAGCTTCTTATATGCTTGCTTTATCTCTTCTTGTGTTGCGTTCTCGCTTACTCCAAGTATTTTATAATAGTCCTTCATCTTTAACAATCACCTCCTTTAATAAACAAAAGGCGAATCATCCCGATTTTCAATCGGAACAATTCGCCTTAACTAATTTAAATTCTAAAACTTATTGATTAAACTGACTCAAGGACTTCTTCTTTCTTTATCGCAAGCTCAAGAACTTCGTCCATCTCCTTCACAAAATAAAACACCATCTCTGCTCTAACTTGCTCAGGAATTTCATCTATGTCGGCTCTGTTTTTCTCTGGCAATATAACCTTTTTAATTCCAGCCCTATGTGCTGCTAAAACCTTCTCTTTAATACCACCGACTGGTAAAACAGCGCCTCTTAAAGTTATTTCACCTGTCATAGCAATATCATTACAAACAACTTTTCCAGTCAAAAGCGAATACAAAGCGGTCAATATTGTAACTCCAGCCGAGGGTCCATCTTTCGGTATAGCCCCTGCAGGGACATGTATATGGATATCATATTTTTCTCTGAAATCCGGGTCAATTCCAAACTCTTCCGATTTTGAAGCAATATAACTCAAAGCGATATGAGCCGATTCCTTCATCACATCACCGAGTTGCCCAGTGAGATGAAGCGAACCTTTGCCCTTCATCTTCGTTGCTTCAACGAAGAGAATCTCACCACCAACTGGAGTCCAAGCAAGTCCAGTAGCTATACCAGGTTTATTGATTCTCTCTGCGACCTCGTGATAGAATTTCGGTTGCCCGAGATATTTCGGTAAATCATCTGCAGTTATAGTCGTCGGCTCGGATCTACCCATAGCAACTTCTTTCGCAACCCCACGGCAAATATCGGCTATTCTTCTTTCAAGATTCCTAACGCCAGCCTCACGAGTGTATGAGTTAATTATCTTCCTTAAAGCGTCATCTTCAAATTTTATCATATCTTCCGTTAAACCGTGCGCTTTTATCTGCTTCGGGACGAGGAAGTATTTTGCAATGTTGAGTTTTTCTTCCTCAATATAGCTTGGTATCTCAATTATTTCCATCCTATCTCTCAAAGCTGGTGGAATTGGCTCAATCATATTCGCCGTCGCTATGAACATAACCTTTGAAAGGTCAAACGGGACTTCAATGTAATGGTCGCTGAAGGAGTGATTTTGTTCCGGGTCAAGGACTTCAAGAAGTGCAGCAGCCGGGTCACCGCGAAAGTCAGCCCCAATTTTGTCAACTTCGTCAAGCATAAAAACTGGATTATTTGAGCCCGCCTTTCTAATTCCTTGTATTATTCTCCCAGGCAAAGCCCCAATATAAGTTCGCCTGTGACCTCTTATTTCTGCTTCATCGTGTACCCCGCCGAGTGAAATTCTAACAAATTTTCTTCCAAGCGCCTCGGCAATTGACCTCCCAAGCGATGTCTTACCAACCCCTGGCGGACCAACAAAGCAGAGTATCGGACCCTTCATATCGTTTTTAAGTTTTCTAACAGCGAGGTACTCAAGGATTCTTTTCTTAACTTTCTCAAGCCCATAATGATCGCGATCAAGAATTTCCTCAGCTTTCTTTATGTCCAAGTTATCCTCCGTTGAAATGCTCCAAGGTAACTCTATCAACCAATCAAGGTAAGTCCTTGAAACAGTATATTCAGCAGAAGATGGATGCATCCTTGAGAGACGATCAAGTTCCTTAAGCGCAACTTTCCTCGCCTCCTCAGGCATATTGGCTTTTTCAATCTTTTCCCTCAATTCCCTTATTTCAGCCCCTTCTTCATCTTCACCAAGTTCTCTCTTTATCGCCTTCAACTGCTCTCTGAGGAAATACTCGCGCTGATTCTTTGTTATCTCATCTTGAACTTCTGCCTGAATTTTATTCCCAAGTTCAAGACGTTGAGCGTGGCGATTTAAAATGAAATGACATTTCTTCAACCTATCCTTGATGTTAACCTGCTCAAGTATTTCCTGTTTCTCAGCAACAGAAACATTCAAAAGAGAAGCAACAACATCGGGTAAACTGCGTATATCATCCGTTCCGCTTACTATATTTGCCTGCTCAGGTGTCATGTCCGGAGAAAGTTCAACAACCCTTTTGAACACATTCTTTATCGCAACCGCAAGCGCCTCACTTTCAATGTCAATTTCACCTTCATCTTCAACTTGCTGGATAATCGCTCTCAAATACGGTTCTTGCTGTATAAATGACAAAATCCTCGCACGATGCAAACCCTGAACAAAAACACTTTTTGAACCGTCAGGCAAGTTATAAACCTTGAGTATTTTCGCCACCGTTCCAAAATGATAAACATCGTCAGGAGTTGGCTTTTCTATCTGTGGCTCCTTTTGGGCGACAATTAAAATAAGTTCACCCGTCTTTGACGCATCTTCTATCAACTTTATCGTGCTCTCCCTACCAACAGAAAGTGGCATAAATTGCTTGGGAAAAAACACGGAATTCCTCAACGGCAAAACCGACATCGCCTCAGGAATATGAGATGTATATTTGAGTTCTTCTCCCATGGCTTTAAATTTTTTGTTTTAAAAAATCTTTTAACACAATCTCATAACAAGGTCCATCAAAACATCCTTATGTTTTATCTCATCATCAACTATTCGCCTGAGCAAATCTTTTACATCATCGTTTTCAATCTTATTGATCTGTGAGATATAATCCTCGTAAATTTCCTTATCAAACTCAAGGTCAGCGATAAGCTTTCTAAAACCTTTTTCATTATGAATTGAGTCCAACTTAATTTCAAAAACCTTCGGTGTTGGATTAACCGACCCACCAAGTTCAACTATCTTTTGCCTCAACATCTCCGCATGCTTTCTTTCCTCTTCAGCAACCCTCTTCAGTCTCTCCTTCAAAAAGTCAAAAGGTATTATCTCGGCGTGTTCATCCATCATCTTAGCAATGGCGACCTCTTTTGAATAATTCTCGTTCAACAATTTTATCAATTCCTCCCTTTCTGAAATATAAGGCAAAAATAAATTTTTAATCGTTTCAATTAAACCCTTTCTCTTTTCTTGGCTTTGAAGCGCCATTTCCAACTTTTAACTTTTGTTTTTCCTCAATATAAATTTAAAAAAATCCCGCCAAAAATGGCGGGATTTTAAATTTCAACCAACTTTAACCTCAATCTCTTTGCTCTTCGCCTCTTCAACCTTCGGCAACTTTATCGTCAACACCCCATCTTTAAACTTCGCTTCAATCTTATCAACCTTGACAGCACCAGGCAAAGTGAAAGTCCTCGTGAACGAGCCATAAACTCTCTCAACCCTGTGGAAGTTTTCATTCTTCGTCTCTTTTTCTTGCCTCTTCTCACCGCTTATCGTAAGCATGTTATCTCTTATCGTCACCTTAATATCATCTTTGCTCACACCAGGTATTTCAGCCCTAACGATATACTCATCATCCGTCTCAGATATATCAACAACAGGTCTCCAAGTTGATATTGCTCTTTCCTCTTCCTCTTCAAATCCACGGAAAAATCTGTCAAACATCCTGTTAATTTCCCTCTGTAAGTCAATTAAATCAGTTGCAAGGTCTCTAATTGGACTCCATCTTACGAGCGCCATATCTTGTCACCTCCTTTTATTTTTAATTTATTTTGATTTCAATTTCTTTGCTCTCTTCTCTTTTTGCAAGTGTTAAGGTTAAAACTCCATTCACAAGTTTCGCCTCTATTTTGTTTCTGTCAATGTCACCGGACAATATAAACTCCCTGCGATACTCACCCTTCTCAAGCTCACTAAACAAAACCTCGCTGTCTTTCGGCTTCGTAATTTCAAACTTACCCTGAACTATCAATCTGTTGTCAACAACCTTAACATTCAAATCATCCCTTGAAACACCAGGCATGTCAAGGAAAATCATGTATGAATCCTTGGTTTCATAAAGGTCAGCTGGAGGTGTGATATATGTCGTAAAACTTTTCTTCGTTATGGCTTTATCTTTGAGCATATATCATCACCTCCTTTTTTAGATTTTTTTAACTGACATTGATTTGAATTTCTTTCGGTTTAACTTCTTCTTTCTTCGGGAGAGTTATCTTCAGAATCCCATCTTTGTACTCAGCGCTCACTTTACTCACCTCAATCGGATATGGCAATCTTACGCTTCTCATAAACTTACCAAATTCCCTCTCACGGATCAGGCAATTCGCTTTCTCAGGAAGTTCTGGTTCTTTCCTTTCCCCAGATATCGTTAAAACATCGTTGTGAATTTTAACCTTTATATCATCCTTGCTCACACCTGGGACCTCAACATAAATCACAAGGTCATCTTTAGAGTCAATTATGTCCATGAGCGGATATTCATAACCCCTATCAAAGCTCCTGAAGAAGTCATTGAACATCTTGTTGATTTCCTTTTCCATCATTTCAATTTCCTTGAATGGTGAATATCTCATCAACATGGCTTATCACCTCCTTTTTTATTTTTTGGTTTTTAATTCCAAAAGGAATTAACCTCAAATGTTGTGCCAAAAAAATGTATTAAAATTCAATTGGTTATCCCTAAGTGGGAATTGACAAGTTGTCAAAGTTGGGTTTGATAATTTGCCATTTGGTTGACAGGATGTCAATAATCTCTGACTGTTTTGGAGTTATGAAATCAAAGATTTATTTTTTATATTTTTCAAAAACAAAAAGATGAAGTTTGATGCGAAGGAAGCTGCGAAATTACCTTTTGATACTGGTATTATTTTTTGCGATTTTGCTCTTGATGGATAAAGTTGTGATGCCATTTTATGTCGGTTCCGTAAAGTCAATTGAAATGCCAAACCTTATCGGTAAAAAATTTGACGAGGCGAGAAAAATCATTGACTCTCTAAATCTCAAACTTGAAAGTGTCACCGAAAAACACGACGCGAGATTTCCAGTCGGATATGTTATTTTACAAAGCCCGAGACCGGGGATGAAAATAAAGGAAGGAAGGCGAGTTTATCTTGTTGTGAGCTCTGGAGAACAAAAGATAGAAGTTCCAAATCTTATTGGAAGGTCTGTTCGTGAAGCGAAGTTAATTTTGGAAAAATCAGGGTTAAAATTAGGAGAGTTAAGTTATGACTTTTCGGATGAGATTCCAGAGGGGGCGATAATCTCGCAATCAATTCCTGAAAGAAGTAAAGTTTCCTATGGAACTTTTGTTTCGGTTGTTGTTTCTCTTGGGAATGCGGAGGGTAAAGTTCAAGTGCCAAATTTAATCGGTTTGCCGTTTTCAAAAGTTGAACAAATTTTAAGCGAATCAGAACTTCGGCTTGGTAAAGTGATTTATGAACCGAGTTCAACTGTTCTACCTAACACAGTGATAGAACAATTCCCGCGAGCCGGTGCTTACATTCAAAAGGGTTCATCCGTTGATGTTTTCGTTGCTAAGGAAATCACAGCAACGCCAAAACAAAATTACTAACTAAGCCATGTTTAAACTTGCGCCATCTTTACTTTCAGCTGATTTTTCGGACTTGAAGAACGAGATAAAAAAGGTTCAAGAAGGTGGAGCTGATCTGCTTCACCTTGATGTAATGGATGGGCACTTTGTCCCAAACTTGACATTCGGTCCTATGATCGTTAAAGCGATAAGGAAATTAACGGAACTTCCACTTGATTCCCATCTTATGATTTCAAATCCGGATTTTTATATAGATGAGTTCAGAAAAGCTGGCTCCGATATAATCACCGTTCACTTTGAGGCTTGCACACACTTACATAGAACTATAATGAAGATAAAGGAAAGCGGTGCAAAAGCTGGCGTCTCAATAAATCCAGCAACTCCCGTAAGTTCAATTGAGGAAATAATTGACTATGTTGATATCCTGTTGATAATGTCGGTAAACCCCGGGTTCGGAGGGCAAAAATTTATTGAAACGACATTGAGAAAAATAATTCAAGCGAAAAAAATCATCACCGAGAGAAATTTAAATGTTGAAATTGAAGTTGACGGTGGAATTGACCTTGATAATGTTGAACTTTTGCTTGAAGCCGGGGCTGATATAATCGTAGCTGGCTCTTCAATATTCAACTCAGCTGATGCGACAGAAACAGCGCGAAAATTTAAGCAAAAGTTCCTTGAGTTTGAGATAAAAAACAAAGTTAAAATCGTATGAGAAAAATTTTCATAAGAAATGTCAACGCAATCACACCTTTTAGAATAATTGAAAATGCTGGGATAATCATAGAAGGTAAGAAGATATCCGAAATTGGTAAGATAGATGATATAAAAATTGACGATGGGGATTATCATTTTTTTGATTTTGACGGGATGTTTGCTGTTCCGGGGTTCATTGACCTTCATGTACACGGTGGACTTGGTTTTGGATTTGAGGATGAAGACGACGAAGCGCTCTTCAAAATTAGCGAGTTTTATTTCCAACACGGAACCACAGGACTTCTTGCAACCCTTTACCCCAAGCCAGAGAAGGAGTTTATCCGCGAATTAAGACGCATTGCTGACTTTATAGAACAGAATAACTCCAACATCTGGGGAATACATCTTGAAGGACCTTTCCTCAATCCCGAAGAAAAGGGAGCGATGAACCCAGATTATCTACTAAAGCCATCGCTTGAGTCCTGGCATAATCTCCGCGACGCTGGGAGAGGCTACATCAAAATAATGACGATCGCCCCTGAACTTCCTGGAGCTTATGAAGTAATGCGAGATGCTGCTCTTGATGGAGTTATACTCTCAATAGGACATTCCGTCGCAGACATTGAAGAAATTCAAATGGCGATCCATAATGGCGCAGCTCATGTAACCCACATGTTTAATGCGATGAAACCCTTCCATCATCGCGACCCAGGGGTCATAACTGGATCGCTTTTATTTGACGAACTTAAAATTGAACTTATAGCTGATGGAACCCATGTCCACCCGATGGTAATGAAGCTTCTGTATAAAATCAAAGGTCCAGCTGGAATAATACTGATTACGGATGCGACACGAATGGCAGGGATGCCAGATGGAGAATTTGAATTTGCAGGTCAAAAAGTCATTGTAAAAAATAAAAAAGCATTTCTTGAAGATGGAACTTTAGCTGGGAGCACCTTGACAATGGAACAAGCTGTCAAGGTTATGGTTGAACTTGTTGATGTCCCTATCACCTCAGCAGTGAGGATGGCTTCGCTTAATCCAGCGCGCGTTTTGGGAAAAGAGCACCGCAAAGGAATTTTAGCAACTGGAAAAGATGCTGATATAGTTGTGCTTGATAAAAACTTCAACGTTCAACTTACGATCTATGAAGGCGAAATAAAATACAAAAGGGATTGAAAAATCACTCAATAGTTTTTTCCCAACCTCGCTTTGTGAAATCAAAATATATGACAAAACCGGCAAGAAAACCTATGATAATGTAAACCAAGCCCTGTAAATATTCACCAAGGACAATTTTCCCAATTCCGAAAAGCATAGCATAGACGAGAACAATACCACTTATCCAATCTATGAAAAGATAAAAATAACCAGAGTCACCTTTGGTATCGTTAACTTCCGTTGATATTTTCCTCCATCCAATTCCACCGGGATGAACACGGTGATAAAAGTTTAAGAGATGTTCTCGGTCAACCGGTTTAGTGATTAAAGTTGCGATAAGCCAAGATACGGTTGTGAAGGCAACGATATAGAACAGCGTTTCCGGAAAGGTTACCTTAGTGAAAAATTTTATATAAGCATAGCCGAAAAATGGTGCTATCATGGCAACTATTTCACTCCAAGCATTGATACGCCACCAGTACCATCTCAAAATCAAGACAAGACCCAATCCAGCGCTTGCTTCAATTATAAATTGCCAAGCCCCGGAAATTGTTTTTATCACAAGCGTTATCAAAATAGAAGCGACCATAACAAGCAAAGTCGTAATTCTTGCGATCAAAACATAATGTTTTTCATCCGCGTCTTTTTTGATAAATCTTTTGTAGAAATCATTTATCACATATGAAGTTCCCCAGTTTAAATGTGTCGCAATAGTTGACATATATGCAGCGAAAAAAGCAGCTATTAACAAACCTTTCAAACCCACTGGGAGATAATCCCGCATTGCATAAATATAGCCGAGTTTTTTATCCTCAGGTCCAAGTTCGGGGTAAAGGACAAGCGTTGCAAGTCCAACGACAATCCAAGGCCAAGGTCTTAGACAATAATGAGCTATTGTGAACCAAAGGGTTGCGAGAAAGGAATGTTTTTCATCTTTTGCTGACATCATCCGTTGAGCAACATAGCCACCGCCACCGGGTTCAGCCCCGGGATACCAGGAAGCCCACCATTGAACCAGAATATATGCTATAAAAGATGAAACAGTTAAAGACAAAACACCGCCATAAGCGACTTCTTCAGTTGAACCGACAACAGGTGTAAATTTAAACACCCACTCGGGCAAATTGCCTCTCAAGCCATCTATACCTCCAACCTGTGGAAGGTTAACCACTACAACAGCAAGGACAATTGTTCCAGCTATAGCTATGACAAACTGAATTGCATCTGTCACGGCAACACCCCACAATCCCGAAAGTGATGAATAAAGAGAAACTATCAACATCGCCCCAAAAACATAATATCTAACAACTTCTTCCGAAACTCCGAAAAATCCAGTCAAAATTGAGATCATCGCCACATTAACCCAACCAATTATGACTGTGTTAACGAATAATCCAAGATATAATGCTTTAAACCCGCGCAAAAATGAAGCTGGTTTGCCCGAATATCTCAATTCAACGAATTCAACATCCGTCATTATTCCAGCTCTTCGCCACAACCTTGCAAAGAAAAACACAGTAAGCATTGACCCGAAAAGGAAATTCCACCAAAGCCAATTCCCAGCTATTCCATTTTTCGCGACAAGCTCAGTCACAGCAAGTGGTGTATCAGCAGCAAATGTCGTCGCAACCATTGATGTCCCCGCAAGCCACCAAGGAAGATTCCTCCCCGAGAGGAAAAACTCACCTATGTTCTTTCCCGCCCTCTTTGAATAATAAATCCCGACAACTAAACTTAAAATGAAATAAGATGCAACTATAATCCAGTCAAGAACTTGCATTAAAGTTACCCACTTTAATTTTTTTAATTTACGAGCGCTTCAACTATCGCTTTATGAACTGCTTTCCTCAGTGGGATATGCTTTGTATTTGCTCTTGTTGGATGAACTCTGTTTGTTAAAAGGACAGCGATCAACTTTTTTTCCGGATAAACATATACTGAAGTCCCTGTGAAACCAGTGTGCCCGAATGCGTTTTCACCGAAAGCACCATCAAGTGCACTTTTCCCATAGGGTGAAAGTGCATTATCCCAACCAAGCCCACGATTATTTTGCCATCTTTTCGTGAACAGATCAACTGTTTCATTTTTGAAAAATCTTATCCCACCATATTCACCACCATTTAAAATCATCTGCATCAAAACTGCAAGATCTCTTGCGTTTGAGAAAAGTCCTGCATGTCCAGAAACGCCCCCAAGAGCCCTTGCATTCTCATCGTGAACAACGCCATGAATGAAAGAACCACTTGAACTATCAAACTCAGTCGGTGCTATCATGCCAAGCCAATCTTTTGGCGGTAAAAATGTCGTATACTTCATCCCAAGTGGTATGTAAAATGTCTCCTTGACATATTGATCAAGCGATTTTCCGGTTACGACCTCAACGATTTTCCCAAGTGTTATAAATCCAAGGTCGCTATAAACTGTTGAGTCCCCCGTCTTGTAAACAAGCGGTTGAGCATAAATTGAATCAAGTATCTCGCTTGGGGACTTGCAAAGTTGATAAAACGGCTTCCATGAGGGCAAACCACTGTTGTGGAGAAGTAAATTTTTTATCGTGACCTTGTCCTTACCGTTTTGAGCAAATTCCGGAATATACTTCGCAACAGGATCATCAAGATTTATTTTGCCTTCATCATAGAGTTTCATAATTGAAACGGTCGTTGCTGCAACCTTTGTAATTGATGCCATATCATAAACAGAATTTGGCTCAACCTGTCTTGAATACGGATCGTATGTATAAGTCCCAAAAGCTTTATGATAAACTATCACTCCATTTCTTGCTATAAGCAAAACCGCACCGGGAGTAGCTGAATCTTGAATCGCCTTCTCTAACAAAGTGTCAAGCTTTGAAAGTTTGTTCGGGTCAAAGCCAGCTTCATCAGGATATCCATAACGCAATGTGGTTTGTGGATAAGTTAAACCAGTTCCGATTTTTGCAAAACCGGGTATATTTATCGGCAGTTTACCCTGCGGAGAAATCTCACCGAATAAAGCCTCAGCAGTTGCCTCAACAACAGGTTGAGCATCGGAATATGCGCAAATGTATGCCTTAACATCTGGATAATCCATAACTATGTATGGATTTCCAAACGAAATTAAAATGACTGGTTTGCCAGAATTGATAACTTGCCTTAAAAATTTCGCATGTTTCTCAACGAGAGTAAGCGAGGCTTGATACGCTCTGACACGAACATATGCTGAAACAATTACGATGTCAAAGTTATTTATCTTTGAAAGTATTGAGTTAAGTTCACCATTCGTGCTTCTAAGGTCAACCCTTTCAAAAGAGATGTTATCATATCTTTGGGAGAGTTGACTGGCGAAATAACCCCCGCTATTTGGATCGTTTGAATCAACGATCGTTATATGCAAAATCTTTTTATCCCCGAACTGAATCAACGGCAAAATATTTTCGTTTTTGACGATTGTTATTGAAGCACGGGATATCTCCTTTGCCTTACGGAGATTTTCCTCAGTGGCGACCACATCGCGAATTTTATCAATATCAACGAACCTATTTTTATGCAATCCGAGCTCATACTTAAACTCAAGTATCTTCTTAACAGACTCGTTTATCCTTTCCTCGCTGATCTCACCTCGCTTTACCGCTTTAACTACTGCGTCAATGGCCTCATCAACATTTGGTGGCATTAAAATTATATCGTTCCCAGCTTTTACAGCAAGGACAGAGGCGAGCGCGTTTGAATAAAGCTTTGTTACGCCCCGCATTGTCATTGCGTCTGTTACAATCAACCCTTTGAAGCCAAGCTCTTTTTTCAAAAGACCTGTTACGATATTGTATGAAAGTGTGGCTGGCAAATTCTTCGCCGTGTCAAGCTGTGGGAAAGAAATATGAGCTATCATGATTGACTTGACCCCGGATTTTATAGCATCTTTAAACGGTGGGAGTTCAATTGAATCAATTCTTGCCTTGCTGTGATTTATCACCGGCAAATCAAGGTGTGAATCTATATCGGTGTCACCGTGTCCAGGGAAATGCTTCGCAGTTGCTATCATCCCATTTTCTTGTAAACCTTTTATAAATGGGATTGAAAATTTTGAAACGATTTCAGGCGTCTCACCGAATGAACGGATGTTTATTATCGGGTTTCGGTAATTGTTGTTGACATCAACCGTTGGAGCATAATTTTGATGTATCCCGATCGCTCTACCTTCAATAGCGATGATTCGTCCCACTTCATAGGCATAATCTGGATTCCCGGTCGCAGCTATTCCCATAGCAGGAGGAAAGTGAGTCGTATTATCAAGTCGCATTGCGGTCCCCCACTCAAAATCAGCTGAAATTAAAAGTGGAACATCGGAAATTTTCTGGAAATAATTTATCATATCCGCCGTCTCAAAAACATCACCACGGAAAAATATCAAGCCACCGACTTTTCTATCCTTGACATAATGAACCAACCTTTTAAATTCCTTGTTATTCCTTGCAATGAAAATCCCACGGGCATCTGGCATTACCATTTGAGCAACTTTCTGCTCCAATGTTAACTTCTTCATCCAATAATTCACCCATTGCTGTTTCGTCATCTTTGAGAAATCAACTTTCTCCTTCTTCGGCTTCAATTGCGTTCTCCCTTGTATCCCACTGACAACATCATCTTTAGCCCTTGTGAATACGACGAACAAGATAGGAAAAATAACAAATGCAAAGAGAAAGGTTAGGAAATTTTTCATTTTTCAAGTGCAAATTTTATTTTTGATCAAGTTTCTAGCGTAAATTATCGCTCCGTAAGCTGGGGAAGCCATTGGCTCAATCAGATCAACTTGGGGGAAATTTTCAGTTATTTCCTTTTTCAATTTTCTTGAGAGATAATTTTCGTTTCTCAAGACACCGCCCATAAGAACGAGTTTAACTCGCTCCCCAAAATTTGACTTTCCAAGCATCGCCTTGATATGAGTTAAAAGTTCGTAACAAGCATCATCAAGAATTTTTATAGCGATTTCATCACCCATTTCGCCTGCCTCCGTAACAATTGGAGCAACACTTGCAGGGTCAAATTCACCAGAATAAATTTTGCTTACAACTTCCCTTAGGTCGGTGATTTTAAACTTTTCAAAAATCAAATCTTTCAAAATTGTCTTCCCCCCTCTTCCATCAATGAACTTAGCAACAGCCCTTAAAGCCTCGCAACCGAGTGAAAACCCACTACCTTCATCACCGATGAATCTCCCCCAACCCCCGATCCTATGAATTTCACCATTTGTATCTTTAGCAAACATAACTGAACCAGTTCCACTTATCAGAACAATTCCAGCCCCACCCATAAATGCACCCTCAAGCGCAATCCTTGCATCGGTTTCAATAATCAACTTCGGCAATTTCAGGTTATATTCATTCGCAATCTTTACTATGCCGTTGTAAATTTTACTTTTATCTTCTTCTTTTCCAGCTCCAGCAAGCCCAATGACGATAATTTTCACATCGTGAAAATCACAACCTACCTTTTGCACAAGTTCAAGGATCAACTTCAAAATTGATCTCGCAACGACATCAACACCAAGCATTTGAAAATTAGCTGACCCACCCATGACCTCGGCGAAAGGATTACCATCAAGGTCACTTATAATCCCATGCGTCTTCGTTCCTCCACCATCCATTCCAATGATATATTCCACTTCAAACCCATTGTTAATTTAAAATTTCACAGCAAGGGTCAAATACTGAACATTTTTCAATCTCCCAAAATCAAGATACGCATAATCAACTGCAACCGCTACACCACGAGCAATTGAATACTTTACACCAGCGCCAACAGTATACCTTTGCTCCCCTCCTTTTTCAAATAACGATTTATAACCTCCTCTAACATAAAAAATTTCCTTGAACGAATACTCTGCACCAAGATTTAAATACTCGGTGTTATCGTTAGGATGAACGGCATCAACAGCGACTGTAAATCTCTGCGACTCCGTCTTCAAAAAATCATTTGATAAACCAACTCTGAAAAGCAAAGGCATTTCAAATTTATCCGTCTGAATGAACGCATTTATATTATTTCCTGTCCCACCACCGACTGTGTAAATTATTATTAAGTCGCGCCCGGTAAGTTGCATCTTAGTTCCGTAATTTGACATACTTGCTCCGATTCTCATACCATTCAAAAATGGCGTTACATAAAGTGTTCCAAAATCAAATGCAAAACCTTGCGCTGATTCATGCCAGATGTATTCCCTCACATATTTGAAGTTAAAACCTATCGCAAATCTATCGGTCAACTGTCTTGCGTAAGATAAACCCATCATCAATCCACCCGCTTTAAATCTCTCGCCGGTGCCATCTGGCATAGCTACTGTCCTAACTTCCATATCATCCATTGTCAACGCTGATATCTGCATTCCGATCGTGCCAAGGTTTCCAAGATTCAAAGCAAGAGCAGCAAAACTATATTTTATGTCCATAATCCAATCAACATAATTAAAAACTGCCTCACCTCTCCCAGAAATTCTGCTAAGCCCTGCCGGATTCCAATAAATTGAACTTATATCATCAGCAACCGAACCGAAAGCTCCACCCATTCCAATTGCTCTTGCACCAATTCCTATCTTTAAAAATTGAGCAGATGTCGTTCCCGTCTTTGTTAAACTGCTACCTATTTGAGCAAATGAAAACGAGACCACACAGAATACGAAGGCAAACAGTGATAAAACCTTTCTGGTCATAGTATTCGCTCCAAATTTTATTTTATAATTGCGAATTTTAATAATTTTTCACCTATACCGGGGGCTTCAATGTGAGCTATGTAAACTCCATAACTTACACTCAAACCATCCCTGTTCAAAAGATTCCAATACTCACGCCCATTATCAACTCCACTTGAATGTCTTATCTCTTTGACCAACTCACCACTTAATGTGTATATCCTTATCACACACTCCCTCGGCAAACCATCAAAATATATCCTCCTTTCTCCCCTAACCTGCCCAGGCAACTTGCT
>NZ_FAOO01000014.1 GCF_900070205.1 Candidatus Thermokryptus mobilis
GAAGCGGAATTTATATCTAAACTCTTTTCAACACTTACATACTTCTCCTTTGAAACATTTATAGTATAAGCTCCAAAAGGAAGCTCAATTTTAAGCTCATCCCCTTCCATCTTAAAAGCCTTTGAAGTTCCGTATTCCTTATCCTTTATCACAACATCAGCATCTGGAACACTTGATTTAATAAATACCGTAGCTAAAAGTTTCTCAAGATTAACACTTATCGTTGTATCAGAGTATACAAAAATTTTCCTCCTTAGTTCGCTATATCCTTGTTTCATAACAATTACATCATGTTCACCTTTACGAACTTTAAAATAAGATGGGGTTGTCCCTGCTTTAGTCCCATCAATATAAACATCAGCAAAACCAGGTTCGCTCTTTATGTAAATTGAAACCAAAGCAGGTTCAAGCCGATAGTGGAAAGAATTATCAAATGACTCACCGACTTCAAAAACATCTATAAATGTCTCATAATCTTGCTTTGATATCTCAATATTGTATCTCCCGGGTTCCAATCTCAAATTAAGAGGTGTTTTCCCATAGGCTTGTCCATTTATCTTAACATCTGCACCTGATGGTTCAGATTCAATTGAGACATCAAACATTTTAACAATCGCACCAACAGGTATGAAAACAAAATCACCCCCCATATCACCAGCAAGTATCCCATATTCAGGCGTTTGAGCCCTGTTTGATTCAGCTGTAACACGGGGAGCAACATATTCATTTAATTCACCGCTTGTTATCATGCCATCACGATTTAAATCAGCACTACCATTCTTCAGTCCATCAATAAGATAATATGTGAAAACACTATGACCACCAGGACCGGTATCAAAAACTGTTTGGTCTCTACCTCCAGCTGTGAGCGCCTTTCTTGCCCTCCTTGTTGATATAATCTCAAGATAATCAAGCGCAGTTGGTGAAATTGGCTGCGCACGCGCAAATATCAAACCACCATAACAAGCATCCATTATAAAAAGCAAATGCTTTGCCCTTATTAACTGGCTTATCTCATTTAACTGATCCGTTGAAATCGCACTCGTTATCAACTCATCTTGCGAACCATCAACAGGAAGGATATATCCCTTCTCCCTACCATCTGGAAGTGTGACAGTTATCCCATGACCAGCAAAAAATATCAAAACTCTGTCATCTTTATCCGCTACAGAGCGAATCCTTTCAAAAGCCCTCATTATATTTTCCCTCGTAGCTTCCCTATCAATTAACTTTATGATATTCTCTCGCTTGAAACCATAATAGTTGACCAAAACTTCCATAAATTCTTCAACATCCCTAACAGCATACCTTAACTTCGGAGCTTTGATGTAATTGTTTATACCAATCAAAACAGCCCACGACTCCCTGTAAAATGATTTAAGCTCAACCCTTCCACTCTCTCTTAACCCAATCCCCCTTTGCTGTGAAAATGAAAAAGAAAACAAAACTAAAACAAAAGAAAATATCTTTAAAAACCTCATGGCTATAACCTCCCTCTTTATTTTACATTTACAACTCCCCTTGTTGCCTCCTGTATGGATATCTTATTCCCAGAGTAATCAAAAATGTTAACATCCGAAAAATTAAGAAAACTCTGACCTAAGGCAGTTCCCCTAAACCTTAAAACAACTATATCACCACTTCCACTTAAATAAGGTAAATCAGTCGGATAAGAAGCGAAGAAAGCATAACCCCAGTTGTTATCTCCACCTCACCTTTAGTGTTTGCTTCATCTATCACTTTTTGAACACCAAAATCAGGAACTATCACCTGCTCAAGCCGATTTTCCTGAGCAAATCTACCCCTTTGAACCCCAACAAACCTCAAAAAGTTGCGGTTAAACCCGACCTTGAAGCTACCACTTTTAAAACTTTGAACATCCTCAAGCCAAACCTCAACACTAAACTCATCCCCACTTGAAACATCATTTCTCAATCTGAAAAATTTCAAAGTCGGACCCTTTATCCAATCAACACTAAAAGAACGGCTCAACTCAAAAACCTCATCTCTGTCCTCATACTTAGTTTGAAGCCTAAAAACATACCTTATGTCATCAAGATAATCAAATGTAACTTGTTTCGCCTTTGACCAATTCGTCCAGTCCTGATAAACAATTGAATCATTACCCCTATAACCAACAAGTTTATATCTGAACAAGTTTATGTCCGAATTCCCCTCCCAAGAAAAAGTAACACTCCCGGATGTAATCGTTTCATCCTCACCTGGCGCTGAAATTAATCTGGCAGATGGATATTCATAATTTGGCGATTCAGGGTCAAATGGATTTGAAAACTCCTTCTTGCAGGATGAGAAGATGAAAAAGAGAAACGCAAGGGTAATAAACTTAATTTTCATATCTCAACCCATATCTTTTCTTCCTGTCGTTAATTTAAAAAATTCAAATTTTTTTGTCAAAAGTTCATAGAGCAAGCCCACGCCCTTATCAAAAATTTCATACAGGGAAACTTTGGAAATTTAAACTTTCATACATAAATTATTTTGCAACAAAAACTAAACCACGCCATTCCTATGGATATCAAAGGAAAATCAGTTCTAATCCTTGGAGCTTGGGGGCTTGTGGGCTCAGCCGTCACAAGGAGAATAGTTCAAGAAAAACCAAGAAATGTAATCATTGCTTCCCTCAAACAGTGGGAAGCTGAAGAAGCAGTTGAAGCTTTGAGAAAGGAATTCCCGGAATATGACAGAAATTTTTTCATCCCATGGTGGGGCAACATCTTCGTCCGCGATGAATTCAAAGACATGAGCCGTGAGGAAATACTCTCAAATCCTGAATATCGCAGAGTTTTAATCAATGATATCCTCGGAGAATTAACTGAGGACACCTTGAAACAATCCGCCTTATACAAACTTTTAAACAGGTTTTCCCCAGAGATAATAATTGATTGCATCAACACCGCAACTGCTATTGCTTATCAAGATATCTTCACAACGAGCATTGAAGTTATGCAAGCAATTGATAGGTTTAAAGCGAGTGATAATACGAAAGATAAAGAAGCTTTAATTGAGGTAACGGAACGACTTCTTGCGACGCTTTATGTTCCACAGTTGATAAGACATGTTCAAATACTTTATCGCTCTATGCAAGAGGTTGGGACGAAAATATATGTTAAAATTGGGACGAGCGGAACAGGTGGAATGGGACTGAATATACCTTATACACATAGCGAGGAAAGACCTTCAAAAGTTTTACTTAGCAAGTCAGCCGTTGCTGGAGCTCATACACTTCTTCTTTTCTTGATGGGGAGGACGCCAGACGCTCCGATTACAAAAGAGATAAAGCCAACAGCTGCGATTGCGTGGAAAAAAATTGGTTTTGGTGAAATTAAACGACAAGGCAGACCAATTGAATTAATTGATTGCCCACCTGAAAAAGCATTCAAATTAAATGGAATAATTGAGTTAAAAATTACGGAGGATAATTTTGAAAAGTTGAACGAGACACTTCATTCCGTCTTCATTGATACAGGTGAGAACGGGCTCTTCTCAAGAGCTGAATTTGAAACGCTATCAACACCAGGTCAAATGGAATATGTCACCCCTGAAGAAATAGCCGAGGTCGTTGTCTTTGAAATCAAAGGTGGAAACACCGGTCACGATATAATCAACGCCCTTGACCATGCCACGCTTGAACCAACATATAGAGCAGGCTTCCTTACGGAAACAGCATTGAAACGAATGAGAGAGCTTGAACAAAAATACGGCGTTGAAAGTGTTGCATTTGAACTTCTTGGACCACCAAGATTGACAAAACTTTTATACGAGGCACACCTTCTAAAACTCGCATACGGAAGCATTGAGAACGCAGCGAAACAAAATCCAAAAGATATGAGCCAAAAATGCGAAGAAATAATTAAAACAAACAAAAAATTAAGATCGCAAATAATCTCAATCGGAATTCCAATCCTTATGCCTGACGGTGAAACTCTAATACGTGGAAACGAAATCAAAATCCCACCTTATAGAGGCGAAAATAAAGTAGAAATTACACCGGAAAAAATCAATCAATGGGCTTATGATGGCTGGGTTGATTTAAGACCAGAAAATATGGAAATTTGGAAGAAGAGATTCCAAAAGATAATGGAAGAGGTCAACTTAATTCCCGCTACTGACACAAGCTCAAGATATGTCAGGACAAGGGAGTACTGGGAGGATTTCAAAACGATAAATGAAGGAAAAATCGCTGGCTGGATACTTGACCGAGAGGAACACGGAATGAGAATGAAATCATAAAGGAAACAATAGAGTGTTTTGACTTGTTTTAATTTTTGAAAAATGAAAAATAATATGGAGGTGCGCCATGATTAGAGAAATAATTTTCTGGGATGTTGATACACAATATGATTTTATGATGAAAGACGGCAAGCTTTATGTGCCAAACGCCGAAGAGATTATACCGAACTTGAAAAAACTCTATGACTATGCGAGAAAGAATGAGATTCAAATCATGGGCTCGGCTGATTATCATACCCTAAACGATGAGGAAATCTCCGACAATCCCGATTATTTAAATACATTTCCACCGCACTGCTTACAGGGAACGCCCGGCTGGGAACGGATTGATGCCACAAAACCACTGAATCCGCTATGGATTGACAGCAAAAAATATACCGAGAAAGAACTTGAAGGGATGATTAAAAATCATACTGGAGAGATAATTTTCCGCAAGCAAAAGTTTGATGTCTTTTCAAACCCAAATGTTGACCCTGTGCTTGAAATCATAAACCCAAGGGAAATAGTCGTCTTCGGCGTTGCCCTTGATGTATGCGATGCGTATGCAATTGAAGGATTTTTAAAAAGAGGAAAATATCAAATCTATCTTGTTGAAGACGCAGCAAAACCAATTTATGAAGACAGAGGAAAACAACTCATTGAAAAATGGAGTTCTGAAGGCGTTAAAATTGTTAAGACAGATGACATCGTTGAGAAAAACATCTTGCTTGAAAAATACATCAGCCAAAAATAATGTTTGAATACATCGGCGTCATCCATGTCCATTCAATTTATTCAGATGGGACTGGAACGATACCTGAAATAGCAAAATCTGCAAGCGAACTTGGTCTTGACTTCGTGATGATGACTGATCACAATACTTTGAAACCGAAATATGATGGATATGAAGGTTGGTATGGCGATACGATGATAATAATTGGCTACGAATTGAACGACCCAGATGATAAAAACCATTATCTTGTTTTTGGCGTTGATGAGGTTTTTTATCCGAATAAATCAGCAAGGGAATATGTTGAGAAAATAAAAAATTTAAACGGAATCGGCATAATAGCACATCCAGATGAAAGAAGAAATAGTTTCCCCGAATATCCTCCTTATCCTTGGAACGCATGGGATGTTGACGGATTTACAGGGATTGAGATATGGAACCATATGTCTGAATGGGTTGAGGGATTAACACAGGAAAATAAATTTCGCAGATTTATTCACCCACTAAAATCGTTAAACGGACCTTACCCAGAAACACTAAAACGCTGGGATGAACTATCCCGAAAGAGAAGAGTCGTCGGTATAGGTGGGGTAGACGCCCACGGACATAAATATAAAATTTGGCAACTATTTGAAGTAGAAGTTTTTCCCTACAAAGTCATGTTCAGAGGCATAAGAACGCATGTCCTACTTGATGAACCAATTGATAAAAGCAAAAAGGAAAATTTTGAAATATATAAGCGTAAAATTTTCTCCGCAATTGAAAACGGAAGATGCTTCACGACTTACTCCTACTTCGCTGACCCAAGAGGTTTTAGATTTGTAGCTGAAAAAAACGGCAATATTTATCAAATGGGTGATTACATTGAACTTGATGAGAACCCAATTAAATTGAAAATTAAATTGCCACAAATATCTAACGATACGGTGACTTTTCTTTTAAGAAATGGAGAAGTGATAACGAAAACATTTAATAACGAATTAATTTATGAAGTTGGTGAGACAGGTGTTTATAGAGTTGAGTCATATTTCAACGGCAAGCCATGGATTTTTTCAAACCATATAAGAGTCGGAAAGAAAGGGATAATTTAAAGTGTGCGGTATATTTGGAATTTACGGACACCCCCAAGCATCGCTTATAACATATTACGGACTTTATGCACTTCAACACAGGGGACAAGAATCAACAGGAATAGTATCCTGTGAAAGGGATGATTTAACTGGGAGGACGAGATTTAATTATCACAAAGGTATCGGTCTTGTCGCAGATGTTTTCAAAGATGAAAAAATTATCAACGAGCATTTAAAGGGGGATTCCGCAATCGGTCACAATCGGTATTCAACTACGGGTGCGTTAAACAAGTCAAACATTCAACCTTTCGTAGTACATTACAAAAATGGAAACCTTGCAATAGCTCACAACGGTAACTTAACAAACACGAGAACTCTACGAAATAAGCTTCAATCAGAAGGAACGATTTTCCAATCATCAACGGACACAGAGATAATTTTGCATCTTATAGCAAAAAGTCAAAAAGAGGATCAAATTGAACAAATAAAAGATGCTTTAAGTCAAGTTGAGGGGGCGTATTCGCTTGTCATACTAACGGATGATAAACTCATAGCTGTGCGTGACCCATATGGATTTAGACCGCTTGCACTTGGGATAATGCCAGATGGGGCTTATGTAATTGCATCTGAAACATGCGCCTTTGATCTGATAAATGCCAAGTATATCCGTGATGTTCTCCCCGGCGAAATACTTGTAATTGATGATGAGACCATCGCAACTGGTAAGTTGAAATCGTATTGGATTGATAAAAAAGTTGAGAGACAAGCTTTTTGTATTTTTGAGTTTATTTACTTTTCACGACCAGACAGCAAAATCTTTGGGGAAAATGTTGATAAAGTAAGGCGAAAACTTGGCAAACTTTTGGCTCACGAACATCCTGCCCCACAATCAACGGAAAACGACAAAGTCATAGTTATAAATGTCCCTGACTCAAGCAACACCGCAACTCTTGGATTTGTCACCGAAAGCAATAAGCTTGGAAATAATGT
Organism: Candidatus Thermokryptus mobilis; assembly: GCF_900070205.1. Taxonomy (NCBI): domain Bacteria; kingdom Pseudomonadati; phylum Candidatus Kryptoniota; genus Candidatus Thermokryptus; species Candidatus Thermokryptus mobilis. Next base: position 7,021 of record NZ_FAOO01000014.1, read on the forward strand.
TAAAATTGAAATCGGCTTGATAAGAAGTCATTATGTTGGAAGGACATTTATTCAACCTCAGCAAAATATGAGGGAATTAAAAGTTAAAGTTAAATTCAACACCGTCAAAGGTGTCCTTGAAAACAAAAGGGTTGTCATAGTTGATGATTCAATCGTTCGTGGGACGACATCAAAGGCGCTCGTCAAGTTGATAAAAGAATCTGGAGCACGAGAAGTTCATTTCAGGGTTGCCTCGCCACCGATAAAATTCCCCTGCTACTACGGGATGGACTTCCCAAAGCAAGAAGAATTGATAGCCTCAAGATTAAATGGTGATGTTGAAGCCATAAGACAAGAACTTGGAGTTGAATCGCTTGGTTATCTCTCGGTTGAGAAACTCCTTGAATCCGCCCCGAAAAATTTAAGTTTCTGCACAGCTTGTTTCACAGGGAATTATCCAACACCCATTGACGAGAAACCAGAAAAATATGAACACGAAATGCACATAAAGGACGCAACTGAAAGATTTGATTAAGTATGCGGGAAAAAATTTTCAACATCTCAAACTTTCTTAGTTTCAGTCGTTTCATAATTTTAATCCCAACAATTTATTTCCTGACAAACGACTCTGGCGAAATTGTATTTGAGCAATATGGCTTAAAATTGACTTTGAACAGAGCAATTTCAATACTTTTTATGTTAAGTTTGTATTTAAGCGATTTGGCGGATGGTTATCTTGCTAGGAAATTCAATCAAATAACAGAATTTGGCAAAATTATTGACCCACTGGCTGACAAAGTATGCATTGGATTGATCGTTTTAAGCTTGGTTCAACAGGGTGATCTACCAATTTGGTATGTTGGGATTGTGATAGGAAGGGATTTAATAATTTTAGCAGCAGGCGCATATTTAAGCTCAAAAATAAAATTTGTTCTGCCATCAAATAAACTCGGTAAATACACTGTCACATCAATTGCATTAGTGATAGCTCTTGCTATGCTGAAAGCAAAAGGTTTATTGCTTAACTTATTTATCTTTATAAGCGTCGTTATGATTTTTGCTTCACTCTATGTATATGGTAGAAGATTTTTTGAGCACTTGAAAATAAAACAGATTTAACTTTTATGGGGATACTTGACAAAATTGGCTTTCAAAAAATAAAAGACGGCTTAACAAAAACAAGGAACAACCTAATTGATAAAATTTCAAACCTTCTAAACACTTCAAGGACAATTGACGAAAGATTTTTCACTGACCTTGAAGAAATTTTGATCGGGGCTGATGTTGGAGTCTGGATGACATCTGAACTGATCTCAAAATTAAAGGAGAGGGTAAAAATTGAGAAGTTAACTCAGCCAGAAGAATTAAAATTCGCTTTGAAAGATGAACTTGAAAAAATTTTGAAATCGCCGTTTGATTCACAAAATTTTGATCCATTCTCAATCCCCGAGGATAGGAAGCCATTTGTTATAATGATCGTCGGTGTCAACGGCGTTGGAAAGACAACAACCGTTGGTAAACTTGCCTATAATTTCAAGTCAAGGGGGAAAAAGGTCTTAATCGGAGCTGGCGATACTTTCAGAGCAGCAGCGAACGAGCAACTTGAAATATGGGCCAAAAGAGCAGGCGTTGATATAATCCAACAACAAAAAGGTTCAGACCCAGGAGCCGTAGCATTTGATACCGTTAAATCTGCATTAGCAAGGGACATTGATATCGTCTTAATTGATACCGCTGGACGACTACATACAAAGACAAATTTGATGGAGGAACTAAAAAAAGTCAAAAGAGTTATTCAAAAACTAATACCAAGAGCTCCTGATGAGATTTGGCTTGTCCTTGATGCAACGATAGGACAAAACTCAATCCAGCAAGCAAGACAATTCCATCAAGCTTTGGGCATAACTGGGCTTATAATAACGAAACTTGACGGGACAGCAAAGGGTGGCGTTGTCTTTGCAATTGCAAATGAACTTAAAATACCCGTTAAATTTATCGGCGTCGGTGAAAATATAGACGACCTACAACCTTTTGACCCAGAGTCATTTATAAATGCACTCTTTGAAAAATAAAAGAGAAAATATGGGAAAACTCAAAAAATTTTTACCCTTTCTTCTCTTATCCTTCTTTATAATTGTCAGGTTTTATAATCTTGGCTTCAAAGAAATTCAAATGTGGGACGAAGCCTTATATGCGGTAAGGGCTAAAGCAATTTACTATTTCAACTGCTGGTTAGATCAAACCGATTATGCGGATGGTGGCTTGTATTCATCTTCACATCCACCCCTTTACATTTGGCTTACTGCATTGCTTTATAAATTTTTCACGATAAACGAATTCACAAGCCGTTTCTTTTCCGCCCTCTTTTCATCTCTATGTTTAGTTTTGACATATCTACTTATAAAAAAATTTTTCAACAGAAAATCTGCGCTAATCTCCATCCCCTTTCTCGGTTCAATTTATCTTTTTATTTTTTATTCAAGACAGGGACAACTTGACATCGCATATATCTTTTTCATCACCCTGTCAATTTACTTTTATCTTGAATTTTTAAGTAGCGGAAGGAAAAGATATATTTTAATTTCAGGAATTTCATTCGGCTTCGCTTTGATGACAAAAATAATCGTCGGCTTCTTTGCTATTATAACCATCTCCATTTTCCTATTCATTGAGTTGATAAGAAAGAATGTCAAATTCAAAGAAATTTTATCACAGATTGCAACACTAACTCTTACAGGTTTAATTCTCGCCTCACCTTGGCATATATTTATGTTAAAAATCCACGGCGGAAACTTTATTAATACTTTCTTTAAGTTTCACATCATTGAAAGGTTATCCGAAGGCGTTGAAGGTAATATTCCGGAGCTTGGCTATTTTTATATCTTGAATCAATTGGTTGTACAATTTCCTCCTGTAGTTCTGGTTTTCTTTGATTTATTTGAGAACTTGAAAAAACTTAAAACAACGGACAGCAAAAAATTACTTTTACAATCCTGGTTTTGGACTACTTTTTTGATCACATCAATTTCAAAAACGAAGATACCAACCTACACCCTGCCTTCTTTTATACCGGCAGTTATAATTTCCTCGGTTTATATAGTTGAGCTCACCGAGAAAAAACAAAACTCGCTTGCACTTTCAACTGTTTTAATTTCAATTATTTGGTCTTCAAGTCAGAATTTAAGAAATGGCGTCAAAGAATTTTTGAAGTTTCACATCAGCAATTTCTCAATAACACAGACGACTTTATTTTTAATTTCGCTTGTGATTTCACCATTTTTAGTTTCAATTGTCAAGTCAAAGGTAAAATCACTAAATGATTTTATTTTTTTCGTCACTTTATCGCTTTCAACTTTCGTCGTATTTAAGACGATAATTTTCACCGATTATGAACGATTTAACGACGGCGCCGAAAAAGTGGCTAATTTCATTGACAATTCAAATTATCAAACTATTTTTTATCTTTACACTCCACATTCAACCGAAGGGATGAACCCGCAACTTACTTTTTACTCATTTAAAAAACTTTCCCATTCAATAAAATGGATTGAGATAAAGCGAAGCGATTTTAATGAAATTGCCGATCAACTGCGTAATGTAAAAGATGCTCTCGTTTTAATTGAAAAAACATCTAAAGATAAAAGTGAGAGAAAAGAAGAGTTTGAAAATGTTAAGAAAATTTTGAGCCAATTTAACTTTGCTGAAATTTTGATTACGAAACGATACTCACTTTTCGTTAGAAAACTTTGATTTTTAAACATTTGTTATTAAGTTTGGAATGCTAACTTTAAAATAAATCCAAATTCACCGATGAGCAAGACAGATGAAATCATTGAGGCATTAAAACAAATTCAAGACCCCGACCTTCACCGCGATATTGTTTCACTTGGTTTTGTAAAAGATGTTCAAGTTGATTCAAACAAAGTTTATGTCAGAATTGAACTAACAACGCCAGCTTGTCCAGTTCGCGATAGATTAAAGGATGAAGCGATTGAGAGGATAAAGAAACTCGGTTTTGACAATGTGCAGGTTGAGATGACCGCGCAAGTTCCCAAACATTTAAATCCACAAAAAGATGCGCTTCTTCCAAATGTCAAAAATACCATTGCTGTTGCAAGCGGTAAAGGTGGGGTTGGTAAATCAACCGTTGCTGTCAATCTTGCGGTTTCCCTCGCACTTGAAGGGGCAAAAGTTGGATTAATTGACGCAGATGTCTACGGTCCAAATGTCCCAATTATGCTTGGTATAGATCAAAAGCCAGGACTAGCTCCTGATGGGAAGAAAATCTTGCCCGTCCAAAAGTACAACATAAAAATTATTTCAATTGGATTACTTCTTGACGACCCTGATACCGCATTAATCTGGCGAGGACCGATCGCAAGCGGAGCGGTGAAACAATTTATGACAGATGTTGAATGGGGTGACTTAGATTATTTAATTTTTGATTTGCCACCCGGGACAGGTGATATTCAATTGACACTTGTTCAAACTTTACCACTCACAGGTGCGGTTATAGTGACAACGCCACAAGATGTAGCTCTTGCTGATGTTAGAAAGGCAATAAAGATGTTTCAACGCGTAAATGTCCCAATACTTGGAATAGTTGAAAATATGAGTTACTTCATCTGCCCGCATTGCGGAAAAAGGGACGATATATTTGACCACGGCGGAGGTAAAAAAGCAAGCGAAAAATTCAATGTTCCTTTTCTCGGAGAGATACCAATAAACACAAGAATTAGATTAAGCGGTGATTTAGGAAAACCCGTTCCAATTGCCTATCCCGAAAGCGAGGAGGCGAAGATAATTAGAGAGATAGCCAAGAAACTCGCTGCACAGGTTAGCATACAAAGCTTCAAACAACAAGCGATCCCAAAAATTCAAATCAAATTATGACTTATAAAGAAAATTTGAAAGAAAGGGTTTTAAAAGCACTTGAAATCGCAAGACCTTATTTAAAGGCTGACGGTGGAGATGTTGAACTCGTTGAAATTACTGATGACAATATAGTGAAAGTAAAATTGATTGGTGCTTGTGGCTCGTGCCCACTATCAATGATGACTTTAAGAGCAGGGATTGAAAGGATAATCATAAGAGAAGCCCCGGAAATTAGAAGAGTAGAGGCAGTGTTCAGCTATTAAGCCCGAACACTGCCCACATCCTTCCTGATTTATCTCCATCCCTTCGGTAAGAGTGAAACAATTTATCCTCACAAATCGTGCAATGCTTACTAACACTTATATTCCAAAATTTAACGCCCGAATTAACAAGCTGAGCGTAAATTTCACCTTTCAAATCAAAATGATATTTCCTATCCCGCTTAAATCTTAAAAATCTTGGGTTGAAAAATTTTTCAAATTCAAAATCAACCTCATAGCAACAAACAGATGCACAAGCACCAATGTAAGCAATCATATCGGAAGGATTTGAACCAAATGAGTCCCACATACCATAAATAGTTTTTTCAACTATTTTCTCCTTTGCACCTCTCCAACCACAATGAATTAAAGCGATCGCTTTTTTAACCGGGTCAAAGACAAAAACAGGAGCACAATCCGCAACGCTTACAACAAGATAAATACCCGTTTTATTTGTCATTAAAGCATCACAACTTTCATAAATTCCCGGGGAATTTACAACACAAAAATTCGCACTATGTATTTGTTTTGGGATAGCAAGTTGTTCCTCGGAAACGCCAATCTGGGCGAGAAAAATTTTCCTGTTTTCTTTTACAAGCTCGGGATTTGCGTTGTCAGTAAAGTTTAAATTCAAATCTTTTGTTGACATAACTGCAAGAATAGCATCAAAATTTGAGAAAACTTCCGGCTTCAGCAAGAGAGGCAATTTTTTCACCCAATTTCATTTTAAATACGAGCAAGCCCTTCGCTCAAATCAAGTATTATATCATCAACTTTCTCCAGTCCAATTGATAACCTTATACCACCTGGATCAATTCCCTTTTTCAATTGTTCCTCTGCTGGGATTGTAGCGTGAGTCATTGACCCGGGATGCTCAATCAATGTCCTTATATTCCCCAAGCTCACAGCCAGAGTTATAGTGTAAGCGTTTTTAGCTAGATAATTTATCAGTTTTTCTGCCTTCCGTCTTCTTCCCTCTGGGGATTCATCTTTAACTATGAAATAAATCAAAGTCCCTGGAGCAAAGTTTCCCTCATAATCAACCATCTGTTTTTTTGCAAGTTCATATTGTGGGAAAGTGTGTAATCCGGGATAGCTTACATACTGAATTTTCGGATGCGAACAAAGATATCTCGCAACTTCAAGTGCTGTTTTTTCCTGCTGGCGAACTCTAAGAGCAAGTGTTGGCAAACCATATACAAGGATTGCCCAGGCACTTTTAGTTCCTAAAACCCCACCGAAGTCCTTGCGATAAAGCAAAAGTTGATCCCTGCTCCATTTTGGACCGATGACGGCTCCACCCATATCTGTGCCGAAACCGCCGATGTTTTTCGTCAGCGAATGAACCACAAAGTCAGCTCCGAGCATTAAAGGTCGCTGACAGAAAGGAGTGGCAAATGTATTATCAACAACGATATAAATCCTTTCATTCGGTTTACGCTTCTTATTTTCCTCCCTAACGATCTCAGATACACCAGCAATATCAATCAATTCAAGTGTTGGATTCACAGGTGTTTCAAAATAAACAATCCTTGTCTTCGGCGTTATCGCTTTTTTAAGATTTAAAGTATTACGAAGGTCAACGAATTTTGTCGTAATTTGATATCTCGGATACCAGTATGTTAAAAGTTCATATGTGCAACCATATAAAAGTTTATGAGCGATGATTTCATCGCCTGCCTTTGTCAAAATTCCAAGAACAGCTGACACAGCACCCATTCCAGATGCAAAAGTAACGGCTGATTCACCTTGCTCAGCATAAGCGAGATATTCCTCAAGCATTTCTTTGTTCGGTTCACCGAGACGATCATAAATATAAATCGGAGCTTTCAGTTCAACTTCTTCATCGTTAATTGTGTGAGCGAAGCGCAAAAATCCAAGCGCTCCCCTTTGAGCAGATTCAAGGCGAAATGTCGCAGAAGCTGAAATAGGTGGAACAACATGATGCGAATACTCCCATTTCGGTGTGAATGAACGACCATAAATGAGGTGGGTCTCCATTGAATACTTTGATTCATTGATTAACTTTTTCCTCGGGGACTTTTCCCGAGCCGAACCAATTGAACCATTTTCCATTTTCTTCGGGGACTTTTCCCGAACCGAACTCGCTGTTCCATTTGGTTTTTTAGACATAAATTTTACCTCCCTTTAAGTAGGTTTGTTTGCATCCTTAATTTAAGAAATCAAGTAAAATTTTACAAAGCGATTTTTTACCTTTGCATAGGTTGATTTAGATAAAACTTGTTTTTGAAGATTTAAAATGTTAAATTTGTAAAAAGCTGGCGTAGCTCAGCGGTAGAGCAGCTGATTCGTAATCAGCAGGGCGTGGGTTCAAATCCCACCGCCAGCTCTAATGCTTATCTGTTTTATTCCCTGTATACTGAGAAGACGGAGGAAATGTATAATGCCAATCGTTTGCTTTTCTACGGAAGGGGAATGGTATAATACTAATTTATCATCCGATGCATCAACGCTATGTAATCCTTTAAATGTCTTATTATTAAAAAGCGGTGCTTTACTGTTTCCTTGGCATAAAATCCCATCCTATCTCTTAGCTCCTTGTTAGCAAGTAGCTGCCTTGCCCTATGAGCCGCGCCCTCCGACGAATCAACCAAAAATCCATTTATACCATCCAATATCTGTCTCTTTATGCCCCCAACATTGCTACCTATCACAGGTTTTCCTTTCCACATCGCTTCCGAAACAACTAAACCAAAACCTTCCCTTATAGACTTCTGAAATACTACATATGCAGAGCGTTGAAAGGCATTTACCTCAATGTGACTGTTAGGGGGGAGATTCAACACAAAAACATCTTTATCATCTGAAGTGATGTTTAGGACTTCCCTGTAAACCTCCTCCCCCTCTGGGTCATCGCTGGCATAAGAGCCCACCAGCACAAGCTGACACGGGTATTTGTTCTTTACCAGCTTGTAAGCCTGATACACACCTACATGCTCAAATTCTCCAAGGGTGTGGTCTATACCGAGTACCCTTGATAAACTCCTTAAAAAGTTTATAGTATATTCATAGGTGTGAAAACCTATCAAATCAGCTCCTAAAAGACCTTCCAGAAGTTCCCTTCTCCAAGGTAGCTGAGCGAAAACCTCAGGTGGCGGAAAGGGTATATGCAGGAAAAAACCCACCTTTGCCTCAGGAAGAACATTCCTTATCATACCTGGCAGTAGCATAAGATGGTAGTCATGTATCCATATGTAAATTTCTTTATCGGTTTGAGTGTTTTCCAGAATAGCTTCTAAGAATATCTTGTTTACTTCTAAATAGCTTTCCCATGCGGTCTTCTCATAAGTTGTGAGCGCAGGCATGCTGTGAAAGAGTGGCCACAAAGTTCTGTTGCAAAAGCCATTGTAGAACTTTTCCATAAGCTTTTCTGGTACATAAACCGGCACATAGTTGTGCTCTTGGAAAAGATGAGCATTTATCCTCTGCATTTCTCTTTTTGGTAGGCTAGTACCAGGCCAACCTATCCATAGCCAGGAGGATAAACTTGCTTTTTTAATAAATGTCTCTATGGCCGATACCAAGCCACCGGGGCTTTTCTGAAACTCTATAGGGTCAATACTTTTAATGCTTATGGGAAGTCTGTTGGAAACTATTATAAGCAATTTAAACTTGCAAATTTCTTTTAAAAATTTTATATTTTTATTGCTTGCGCGCCCGTAGCTCAAAGGATAGAGCAACGGCCTTCTAAGCCGTGGGTTGCAGGTTCGAATCCTGCCGGGCGCGCTCTTATTTTTTATTCTCCTTCATCTTCTCTTCAAGTCGTGATATTCTCTCCTTTACTAAATGTTGATATTGCTGAGGATAATAAACAAGAACCCTGTTTAAAATATCTATCGCCTTTTTATATTCTCCCATCATCTCATATAAATTCACAAGAATTACATACGGATTATACTCTCCATAAATGTTCATCGGCTCACGATTTATCTGTTCCAAAGCTATCGGCTCTATCTCCTTGGCTATCTTCATAAATTTCTCCTTTGCCCCAACGATATCATACAAACGAGCAACATCATATCTAAGTCTATAATCCATTGGTAAAACATCATTTGGAATTTTGCTTTCCATTCTATCAAGCACTTCAATAACTTTTGCGGTATCGCGCCCGTTTTCGTAATAATAAATTGCGAGTTTCAGAAAAGCATTCCTATAATTCTGCATCAAATTCCTATCTGTCTCAAAGAAATGAACATTTGGATTGTTTAAATTCCTAAATTTAAAGCCATATCTTGGTTCACGATAGAAACCTTCCGGTTCATTAAATAAACATTCTTTCATAACTTCTTCCTCCACAAATGTCGGTGAGCCCTTTGGGTTTTTAAACGGAACAACTCTATAAGCAAGTCCTTCCATACGCAGATACTCATCAAGCCCAATGAAATTGTCAGGCGAAACTGTGACAGCAAAATATATCGGTCTTTCCCACTTATTTGTCTCAATTATATCACGAACCATAATATCCTGAACTCTTATTGCTTTTATCTCCCCAAACTGAATAGTATTGGGCATTCGGAATGTAATTTTACCCTGATTTATAATTGAAGTATCTTTTATCCCGAATTTTTCATAAACTTCCCTCGGCACAGGTATTGAAACATCACGCGGTTCCCACTGGACAAGACCCAGTCGCCTGATTATGTTATCGCTCAAACTAATTGGAACTTTCTTTGCCCCGTGTGGTTCTTCATGCTTTAACTGAAGTATATACCAATCAGTGTTCAGCAAGCTTAAATTTACAACCCTTATATCTGTCCTGATGCCCTCAACCTCTTGTAGATACCAAAGCGGGAAGGTATCATTATCTCCGTTAGTGAACAGAATCGCGTCTTTCTCGCAACTCTGAAGCAAATTATAAGAATAATCCCAGGGGACATAATTTCCACTTCTATCGTGGTCATCCCAGTTTTGAATTGCCATATTCACGGGAACAACAAAAATTGCAACCGCAAGAACTCCAACAGAATAAATTTTCTTCATCTTCTCCGATTGAATTAAATCGCTTATTAACTCAATCAAACCAGCTGTGCCGATGCCGATCCAAATTGAAAAAGCGAAAAAAGAACCAGCAAAAACATAATCCCTTTCCCTTGGTTGTGGTTCAGGCATATTAAGATAAACCGCAAGACCAATACCTGTCACAAGAAACAAAGCAAGATATGATAAAAACATCTTCCAATCTTTTCTGTAATGATAATATAATCCAAAAATCCCCAATAAAAGTGGCAGTGCGAAATATCTGTTTGGGAATTCGCTCGGTTTTCCCCAACCGCTTTCGGACTTCAAGAAGACAGCAGGCGCATCTTGAACATCACCAGCACGACCAACGAAGTTCCAGAAGAAATATCTAAAAAACATATGATTTAACTGATATCTCAAAAAGAAATCCCAATCACTTTGATATTTCTGATAATTTTCCTGATGCGTTGGTTCCTGACTCCAACGCCTTTTAAATGGTGAAGGTTGTTCACCATATTGCTCCCTTTCAAGATATTTGACAAATTTAACAAGATTATCAGGAGCGTTCTCATTTATAGCAGGCTTATCATTTGCCCTTATTATTATCAACGCATAAGTCGTATACCCGAGAAAAACTAAAAAAATACCCATCAAAAAGTTGAATAAAATTCTTTGCTTATTCCTATACGAATAATAAATCCCGTATGAAACGACAAGTGCAATAACCGCAGGAACAGCTGGCATATCATCAAGCATTGAAGGTATCCAAAAAATTATAACCTTATAGATCAGAAAGAATATACCGACAGCGATTATCCCCATCACTGTAAAACTTTTAATATCAACCTTTTCCCTAAACCTAAAATATACAAGCATCGCCAGCGTGAAAATCGTAAGTATGCTCAAAAGATGAACACCGATTGACAAACCGATAACATAAGCTATCAAAAGAATCAACCTGTCGCTTTCAATTTTATCTGCCTTTTCAAACCAGACCATACCAAGCCATATTGCAAAGCTCATCAAAAACAAGCTCGTTGCATAAACTTCCGCTTCAACCGCGTTGAACCAAAAAGTATCACTGAAAGAAAGCGCCAAAGCTCCAACCACAGGTGCGCCATAAACGATAAGCTTATCAACGAAATCTTGTGGATTTGCCTTCCATCTTAATATCAATCTAACCGTGATAAGATAAAGGAACATAACCGTTAAAGCACTTACAAAAGCGCTTACCAAATTAACCCTTTTAGCGATGTCTTCAGCTATAGGCAATAAAGTTGCAATTCTGCCAAGAATTATAAAAAATGGCGCCCCAGGTGGATGTGGAACCCCAAGCGTATAACTTACAGCGATGAATTCACCACAATCCCAAAAAGGAACGCTCGGTTGAACAGTTAAAGCAAAAACTACTAACGAAATCAAAAACAAAACAAAAGCGACAACGTGATTTAACTTTAACTTTCCCATTTCATAACAAATTTTATTTTTGAAATTAACCTTAACACAATTTCATCACAAAGAAGAAAACCTTTTGGTGTAAGCTTAATAAAATCACCATTAATGGATATATAACCAGCTCTCTCAAATTCTTTAATCTCGTCCTTAATATCGCCATCCACAAACTCAAAACCAAATTTTTCTTTGAACCTCGCAACATTAATTCCTTTACTTCTCAAACCAAGATAAATAAATTCTTCAATCATCTTTTCCTCGTCTAAAATTTCAAAATTCGCCACGGGTATTTTCCCCAAATCAATCGCATTTATATACTTGTTCAAGTTAGCGTAATTCCACCACCTTTTATTGATCCAAAACGAATGAGCCGATGGACCAAAGCCAATGTAATTTTCATATTGCCAATATTTTAAATTATGCCTACACTCAAACCCATCAAAAGCATAATTTGACACCTCATAGTGAACATATCCGGCATTTTCAAGAAAATCTATTGTCTTTTCATAAAGTTGAGCTTGTATTTCATCCTCTGGAATCTCAACTTTACCAAGTGAAACGAGCTCATGAAGTGGTGTGCCCCTTTCAACTATTAAATTATACGCCGAAATATGAGATACATTTAAAGAGACAGCAAACTTCAAATTTTCCAACCATTTTTCAACCGTCTGCCCAGGCAAACCAAAAATCAAATCAATGCTCACATTTTCAAAGCCAACATCAAAGCTATCATTTATGCATTTAAAAGCATCTTCACTTGTGTGAATCCGCCCGAGAAATTTCAAATCATCGTCAAAGAAAGATTGAACGCCAAAACTTATCCTATTCACGCCCAAATTCTTAAACTCAAGAAGTTTTCTCTTGTCAACTGTCCCGGGATTCGTTTCAAGTGTAATTTCAGCGTTGGATGAAATTTTGAACCTTTGCGATAATTCGTTCAGGATTTTTGCAATTTGTGCGGGTTCAAGTAGTGAAGGAGTACCCCCACCGAAATAGATAGTATCAAAAATTGAATCATTGAAAAAATCCGTCTCAATTGAAAAAATTTCAATTTCTTTCAAAAGTGATTCAGTGAATCTATCAATCAAATTTAAATTTTCAACCGAATAAAAATCGCAATAAATGCACTTCCTTTCACAAAAAGGTATGTGAATATAAATTCCACTCATTTAATTCCCTTGCCTATCCTTTCCCATCTAATTGATTTTATTTTTTCAGTTAAATTTATCAATGATATATTTGAATCCCAAGACCAATAGATTAAGCACGCACGCCCAATGATATTTTCGGTAGGGACGAATCCCCAAAATCTGCTATCCAAACTATTGTTTCTATTATCGCCCATCACGAAGACATAATCCTTTTCAATCACATACTCATCAGTTTGAACGCCATCTATATAAATTTTTCCATCAGCGACATCAATCTTATGCCCTTCTCTTTCAATTAAAATTCTCCATCGTTTTAAATTACCCTGGTCAAGTTTAACGCTCATACCTTTATAAGGGACGATAATTGGTCCGTAATTATCCTCATTAAAGTTTGAACCCTCTGGGAAGATATACGGATTTTCCAAGCCCTTTGGCACAACATATTCATAATTGACCTTAACGGTGGAGGGCTCTTTAAATCTTTCGCCATTTACGAAGATAACTTTATCTTTTATCTGAACGATATCCCCGGGCAAACCGATTAACCTTTTTATATAATTCACTTTTTCCCTGGGTTTAACTTCGTTTTTCTCACCTGGAAAATGAAAAACTATTACATCTCCCCTTTTAATTGGTGAAAAACGAGGAATTATCGTCACTTGTGGAATTTCAATATTTGTAAAAGGAATCCTTTTTGGTGTTTTCACTTCAAATCCAAATTTACAAACTATAATAAAGTCCCCGGGTAACAATGTATCTTCCATTGAACCGGAGGGAATTCTAAAAGCTTCAAAGGCAAATGTTTTCACGAAAAAAGCGACAATAACCGCAATTAAAATCGGTTTTAGCCAATCCCTTGAATTGACATTTTCCTCGGCAAAAATTTCTGGCTTGCTTTCCTCCATTTTTAGGAAGAATTATTTTATTATCATACCTATTCTACTGAACTTGATTGAAGAAATTTTAGCGAAGATATTGTAGATTGGAATTTCCGGATTCCAAGACCAATAAACTATAATGGGTGTGCCAACGATGTATTTATCCGGGACGAACCCCCAAAATCTACTATCCAAACTATTGTCCCTGTTATCTCCCATCATAAAGTAATAATTATGTTTAACCACATACTCATATTTTTCAACGTCATCAATAAAAATTTTGCCATCTCTTAACTCAATGTTATGTCCCTCCCTTTTCACGAATGTCTCCCACATATCATAATTTGAAATGCTTAACCTAATAGTATCACCCTTTTTAGGAACGATGATCGGACCGTAATTATCTTCATTAAATGGCGCTCCTTTGGGGAAAATTCTTGGGTCGGGTTGGTCCTTGGGGAATACATACGGTCTTTCAAATTTAACATATTTCGGATTTGGGAAAATTTCCCCATTTACATAAACCACTTTATCAATTATTTGAATTGTATCCCCGGGAACACCAATACATCTTTTTAAGTAATAAATCATCGCTGGATGCCTTACCTCATCTCTATATCCTGGGAACTCAAATACGACGACATCTCCACGCTCAACTTTCCACAAACTTGGAATAACGACATAGGGAAGCCGTATAGAAGTAAGCGGTATGTTTCGCGGTGTGGCGAGATTATAAATAAATTTATTCACAAACAAAAAATCACCAGCCATAACTGTATCTTCCATTGATGAAGTTGGAACCTCAAACGATGCAATGACGAAACTGTTAAGAACAATGAAAATCCCGAACACAACAACGAATTCCTTTATGAAATGATATATTTTTTCTTTTAATGTTTCTGGTTTTTTCTTTGATTTTGAAGAGGGTTTACTTTTTGCGGGCATTTGAATTTTTATTTTGTTTTAATCGTTATCTATTGTTAAAACTGCGAGGAAAGCTTCTTGCGGGACCTCAACCCTTCCTATTTGCTTCATTCTTTTCTTCCCCTCCTTTTGCTTTTCAAGAAGTTTTCTCTTCCTCGTGACATCACCGCCGTAACACTTTGCAAGGACATTTTTCCGCAATGGTTTAATCACATCCCTTGCAATAACTTTACTTCCAATCGCTGCTTGAATCACAACCTCAAAAAGTTGTCTCGGTATAAGCTCCCTTAGTTTTGAACATAATTTCCTACCGTAGTCATAAGCTTTGCTTCTATGCACGACAAATGAAAGTGCATCAACTGGCTCACCATTTAAAAGTATATCTAACTTAACAAGGTCTGACTCTCTATATTCAATGAACTCATAATCAAAAGAAGCATATCCTTTTGAAACCGATTTCAGCTTGTCATAAAAATCAAAAATTATCTCAGAAAGTGGCAATTCATATTCAAGTATAGCTCTATCAGCGGAGACATAATGTGTTGTTTTGTAAATTCCCCTTCTATCGGTGCAGAGTTTCATCAAAGCCCCGATAAATTCAGATGGTGTTATAATTTGCGCCCTAACATACGGTTCTTCAATATGGTCAATTTCACCAGGATTTGGCATTTGAGTTGGATTGTTGATGTAAGTTACATCTCCATTTCGCTTCACAACTTTATAGACGACATTTGGAACAGTCGTTACAATATTAAGCCCGAATTCCCTTTCAAGACGCTCTTGAACTATTTCCATGTGAAGAAGACCGAGAAAGCCACATCTAAATCCGTGACCCAATGCGGTTGAACTTTCCGGCTCAAAGACGATCGCTGCATCGTTTAACCTCAATTTTTCAAGGGCATCCCTTAACTCTTGATAATTTTCCGAGTCAGCGGGATAAAACCCTGCATAAACCATCGGTTTTACTTCACGATAACCCGGAAGCGGTTCCTTTGCTGGATTATTTGCGATAGTCACCGTGTCCCCAACTCTCGTATCGTGTACATCTTTAACGCCAGCGATTAAATATCCAACCATTCCAGTCGTGAGTTTACCTGTCCTTACTCTATCAAGTTTTAAAATCCCAACTTCCTCAGCTTCAAAGACCTTTCCGTTAGCAAAAAACATAATTTTATCACCTTCTTTTAATTCGCCATCAAAAACCCTAAGATACACAACGACGCCACGATAAGAATCATATTTTGAATCAAAAATTAAGGCGCGCAAAGGTGCTTGTGGGTCTCCTTTTGGAGGTGGAATCCTTTGAACGATCGCCTCAAGAAGTTCGTCAACCCCGAAACCTGTCTTTGCGCTGACAAGTAAAATCTCATCTTCCTTGCATCCGATTAAATCAATAATCTGACCCTTCACTGTCTCAATCATCGTTTGAGCAGCCGGTAAATCAATTTTATTTATCACCGGTATTATCTCAAGCCCCGATTCAACAGCAAGATAAAGGTTACTTATAGTTTGAGCTTCAACACCTTGAGTTGCATCAACGACGAGAATCGCGCCTTCACTTGCAGCAAGAGCGCGCGAAACTTCATAAGTGAAATCAACATGTCCTGGTGTGTCAATTAAATTAAATGTATACTCATTGCCATCTTTTGCGATGTATTTCATTTGAACGGGATGTGATTTAATCGTTATACCGCGCTCCCTCTCAAGGTCCATATTGTCAAGAACTTGCTCAACCATTTGCCTTGGCGGGATCGTCCCCGTTTTCTCAAGAAGGCGATCCGCAAGAGTTGACTTCCCGTGATCAATATGCGCTATAATGCAAAAATTTCTTATCCTCGTGACATCCATCTTCATCAATGACTTGGAGTTTTGTTTGGAACTCTTTACATAAATTTATTGAAAAATATAAAAACAGCACCGTAAAAATTCAAAATTTAAACCCCGATCAATTTACTTGTCCTAAAGTGTATCTTTGCGACACTAATCAATTCTTCCCTTCCATATCTCTTGACAAAATCACCAGCAACCTCAACAACTTTTGAAGAAGCCCCACGCGGAAATTCCATTTTGTACTTTTCTGATAAAAGCTTCAATCGGGATAAAAATTCATTTCTCGCCAAAATTGAAGCAGATGCAACAGCTGGGTCTGTTTCAGCTTTATGTCTTTGAACGAGTTCAATTCTCCTACCTTTCGTCATTAAGGATTCAATAAGGTAATGCTCATCGCCAAATTTATCCGATATAGCCATAGTGCAAACAATTTTCCCCAATTCGGCTTTTTCCAAAAGATTTTCTATCACTCGCGCATGACCCCAAGCAAGTATACGATTAAGGTTTAATTTCTGGGTAAGCTCGTTATATCTTTTCGGATTAATCACAACGATTTCGTAAATGCAAATTTTTTTGATCTCCTGCGCAAGTTCAGCGATTTTCTTATTTGAAAGCTTTTTTGAATCCCTGACGCCAAGCATAATTAACTTTTGATTGACCTCATCATTTGAGATAATTCCAGCGATCACAAGCGGTCCAAAGAAATCACCTTTTCCTGATTCATCAACACCGATGTAAAAATTCATTTCTCCAGCCAATTGACTTTTTGAAAAATTAAAAAAATTTGCAAAACAGAAAAAAATTTTCTATATTTTGATTGTCCTACGGTGAGTATAGCTCAACTGGTCAGAGCGCCAGGTTGTGGCCCTGGAGGTTGCGGGTTCGAGCCCCGCTACTCACCCACGATGCCCCCATCGTCTAGAGGCCTAGGACACAGGCTTTTCAAGCCTGGAACGCGGGTTCGAATCCCGCTGGGGGCGCTACCTCACCCCCAAAAATCCCTCCAAAAACTGACCTAAGTCAATGTTTTTTAAGCACGCGGAAATTAATTTTATAGAAAAAAGGAATTTTTACCATGAAAGCAACAGAACAACTCAAAAAGGAACACAATCTTATCCGCCTTGCAACCGTTCTGCTTGAAGCAACAAAGAACAATGTTGAAGACACCGAAAAACTCCTTGATTTCTTCACTAATTTCACAGATAAATGCCATCATGGAAAAGAAGAAGGAATACTTTTCCCAGCGCTTGAAGAAGCAGGAATCCCAAAAGAGAATGGTCCAATACAAGTAATGCTCTATGAACACGAAATAGGTAGAGGTCTTCTTAGACAAATTAAAGAGTATATCCAGATCTTGAAAATAAAGCAAGACGAAATATATAACGAGAGAATATCTCAAACCATATCAAACTATGTGAAACTTCTTGAAGAACACATTCAAAAAGAGAATAATGTGCTTTTTGTAATGGCGAATATTCACCTTAGCGAAAAAACTCAGCATGAAATCTTTGATAAATTTGAAGAATTTGAAATAAAAGAAATTGGTGCGGGAAAACATAAGGAATACCATAAATTGATAGAAGAAATCAAGGAGAAAGTTTTCGGCAAGTCAAAAATTCTTGATGTGAGAGATGTGGAACCAGTTCAAAGACATGGGATAATTTTTGGTGAATTTGATAAACTAAAAGGAGGTGAAAGTTTTATCCTTATCAACGACCATGACCCAAAACCGCTTTTTTATCAATTTCAAGCCGAAAGAGAAGGAAAATTTAAGTGGGAATATGTATTGACTGGACCGATCATTTGGTGTGTGAAAATAACTAAACAAGCATGAATTATGGAAAGGCGAATTTTAAAGTTTTCAATGTTGATTGGCGCTTTGTCTTTTGTCCTTGCTATTGTGATCGGCGTTTGGAGGATCGCTTTAACGCGTGGGTTTTTGCTTCCGTCTATACCGGAGTTTTTACCACCGCACGGGAATATAATGGTTGGTGCATTTCTTGGTACATTGATAATTTTTGAAAGGATGCTTGCTCTCCCTGTTAAATGGTTGCTTTGGGTTCCATTTCTCTGGGCTTTATCAAGCTTGACAGTCCACCTTGAACCTATCGTCTTTAAAGCAATTAATTTAATCTCACTTATTGGATGGGGAATTCACCGCTGGATAGCATACAGTACATTTAAACATTTATGGAACCCCCTTATTGAATTTATAGCATACATTCTTTTAAGTTTAGCCCTTATGAAAACAAACGGGCTTGCGGAAAGCCCGATTTCAGCTATCGCTGGTCTATCATTTGCTATATGTGTCATTGGAGTTGAAAGGATTGAGCTGATGCTTGGCTTTAAAAAATTTACAGCAAAGTTGGTTTATGCACTTTTAATTTTATACTCCGTCTTTTTGATTTTTAATTTGCTTGTTTATGAAATGGCAATTCAAATAATTGGGGTCGCTTTGATAATTACAACGATTGGGATGTTCTTCAACGACGCAAGTATGATGGCGAAATTTGGAGAAAATAAATTTAAAACGCCAATCTCAGGTCTCCAAAAATTTTCAAGGGAAACGCTGACAATTGCATATATCTGGCTTTTTCTTGCCGGTGTATTTCTGACGATTTGGAATTCAATACCGCTTGCAAAAGATGTAATTTTTCATTCAATTGGACTTGGTTTCATTTTCACAATGATTTTGTCCCATGCTCCAATTGTTCTCGGCTCAACTCTCAAAAAAATGCCGAAGAAACCGCCATCTCGTTTCCTTTTTTATCTATTTCAAGCAATGACAATCGCAAGATTAATAGGTGACTTTATCGCTCCTGTTTCTCTGGAACTTTGGAAATGGTCTGGTTGGATAACAGGGACATTTCACTTCGTGATTTTCATCCTTTACATTTTCAATGTCTTGAGAAACCTAAAGTAAAGATAACTCGTGAAACAAAATCATCAAGAATTTCAGGTTGGTTTTATCTGGTGGGCGATTGGTATTGGAATTTTTGGTGGTTTTATGCTCGGTGCACATATTGCAATGCAAATTGGATTTAACCTCTCGCTTCCAAGGGCACTTGATGTATGGATTCAAACCCATGGACATTTACAACTTGCCGGATGGGTTGGTTTGTTTATAATCGGTGTAAGTTTGCACTTTATTCCAAGAATGACAAGTGTACCAATTGAAAAACGAAGCACTTTAAAAATAATTCTCTTCCTTACCGTTTCAGGGATTTTAATCAGGGCGAATTCGGAATTCTGGGCACCTTATGTTGAAAATGAAAAAATCTTGAAATTCTTTACTTTGTCATCAAAAATTGGGAATGTGATTGAATTCCTTGGAACACTTCTTTACCTTGCACTTCTGTTAAAATCATTTTTAAAAGCAACCGAATTCAAAAGAAAGGGATTCAATTTAGTAAAACCTTATTTTATCTCTTTCATCATCGGGTGGCTAATTTACTGGCTCGTTCAACTCTTTGAAATTTTCCTTGACCGTTATGACTGGCTTGCGTGGAATAAGTGGAGCATAGATGTTTTTATGAGATTATCCCTTTTCTCCATTTCCTTTGCCTTTTCAATTTTAAACTTCCCACTTTACATACATCTTGCGCCTCCACGAAAAATTTTAAAACATCTCGGCTATGTCTATATCTTAATCACACTCATTTACGAAATTTCAAGTGCGCCTATATATTACGAAGCACTGCAAATTTTTGATTCAAACCTATTTGCAATTTTGAGCGATGTTTTAATTTTATCGCTTCTCTTTGTGTCTGGGATTATAGGGCGCGTTTTCTTACCAGATTTATACCTTGCGAAATCGCCATTTTGGCGAAGAGATGGAATAAACGAAGTGATAACAAATATTGAAAAGAAACCGAGAAAGGGTTATTCAGATTACGGAGAGTTCGGCAAATTTGAACTTTTAATTTATTCGGCTTATATATGGCTGCTGATTTCGCTTTTCCTTGACTTGTTAGCTCGCTGTTTTACTTTATTTGGATTATCAATTCATTATGGCGATGACCCGATTCGTCATTCGTTCTTGCTTGGTTTCATCACGCTTTTAATTTTAGGAATGGCACAAAGGATGTTGCCGGGATTTATGCATAAAAATAAAATAGCACACAAAAAATTCGTCTTTTTGACTTTTTTATTCGGAAATATCTCTGTAATTTCAAGAGTCCTGCCAACTTTGATACCACACTATTTGTCGGGGTTTGGTTATATCGTTACAAAATTTCTTCTAATACTTTTCGGTCTTTCCGGATTTATCAGCATAATTTCCCTCATCTTCTTATTTTTAAACCTGCGCTCAACCTTCAAGGGATAAAATTTGCCCTCTTTGACATTTTTTGAATAACTTAAAAGAAAAAAGAAACGCAATGCTCCCTGAAAGCGAATCTATATGGAACATCCCTTTTTTCTCTGAACTCTCACCAGACGAGCTAAGGGAATTTATGCGTTTTTCAAAGCTGATGAACTTCAAAAAGAGGGAAACGATTTTTCTTGAGGGTGATCCATATCTTGGCTTCTTCATAGTCATAAAAGGGGTTGTTAGAGTTTACAAATCAAATCCGGATGGGCGTGAGATAACACTTCACATAATTGAGCCGTTTGGTTCATTTGCCGAGGTCCCGCTTTTTCTTGAAGAAAGCTTAACTTATCCAGCAAGCGCTCAAGCACTTGAAAACTCAACTTTAATTTTCATCCCAAAGGATGGCTTCTTAAAGATTTTGAAGAATAACACTGGGATATGTCTTAAAATGTTGCATGGTTTTGCAAAACGATTGATAAGTTTAAATCAACAGATAGAAAACTTGACGCTTATGGATGTAAGTTCACGCCTTGCTGAATATCTTTACAGAGAGTATGAAAAATACGGTGTCAAAGAAATCATCGTTAAAAGGACAATCCTTGCGACTTATCTTGGCACTATCCCAGAGACGATTTCAAGGACATTGAGAAAATTTCACGAAGAAGGTTTGATAGAGGTAGAAGGGAAAAAAGTTAAATTGATAAAAGTAGAAAAGCTAAAGTCGTTATTTAGGCATTAACAAATAGAATCATTTTTGAAATTGAATGACATTGCTCTCAACATCCGGATATAGTTCATCAATTTCCTTCTGAATTTCAATCGTTAGGGCAATTGCGGTCGCAATAAGAATATAACGCTTTGGGTCATCCATATATCTACCTTTGCGATCTTTTAGATACTTACTTAAAACTTTATATCCACCGATTTGGTAATCCCACATTTCAGGTGTGATTCCCTCAAAATACTTTTCTGAATTGATATACACCCGATGTTGAGATGAATCAAAAGCCACTCCGCCAGATTAGGTCGCTTTTCTTGCCGTAATATGTTTGGGGAGTCAGTGGAGGGGTAAAGGTAGAGGGGAAAAGCGTAACCGATCTCGCTGGTGTGGTTAGATACTAAGCACGACTCCAGTATTTTCGTGTAGATAATTTTGTGCGTAAAGATAAGCGAATTCATCTTCACTCAAGCCAGAAATTAAAAACTTTTTAAACGCCTCGTAAAACCCGTAGACATCCCTTTGCTTTTGCTGTAGTTCTGGACGAATAACCTCATCTCGTAAAAAACGTGTCCTCCTGGCAAGCTCTCTTGAAAGCGATTCCGCTGTTAATGCTGAAGGCAATACAAATGAAAAAAATCCTTCAAAACGGGCATCGCCACGACGGGTAATTTCAGAAATTTTATTGAGATACTCTTAAAAATTTTCTCCATACCCACATCAAGACATTTGTTCTAAATTTATCCTCATACATATTAAACCTACTCAAAACCGACTGAAAATTGAAGGATGCTTGGACCCCAAAGCAATACATCTTGTTTCAATCTTTTGAAAATAAAACTTTTTCCAACTTTAAATCTCATTGCACCGATCGGCGTATCAAACCCCAATTCAATTCCAATTCCCTGTCTTAAATCTTTCCATCTAATGGCTTCAAACTTTCCCCAAACTGAACCAATATCATAACGCAGTGCGATGAAATTGTCAAATATAACTTTCATTGGAGTTTTAAATCTCGCTTCAACGCCAAGAGAAATTATCTGTCTTCCGTAATTTTCATCCTCTCTCATCCCGGAAAACGAATTTATACCAGTTATAGAGCCAAGGAAAAATTGCTGTGACATGGGGGTTGATTCATCACACAAGCCGAACAAAAATTTAAATTTCAATGAGCCGTATTTAAAATAAGTGTTGTAATTTTCGTAATAGAAAAAAATTTTTGAGTAAGGTATATCTGATCCGAGAAATTTCTGCGCTGTTTCATAAAAAGCATTTAAATAAACACCGCGATTTGGGAAATATGCTTTATCTCTTGAATCAATTTCTATGTTTAACCGCAGCTTGCCGATCAGGTTTTCCTCATTCTTGAAATCGGCGATGGATATGTTTTTGACAATTGCTTTTTCAAGCTGATATTTCAAAAGTGTGTTCCCTATCCTTTCAAATTGTCCACCTGTGGAAATCTCAAACCCCGCCCAAATAAATTTTACCTCACCGAGATTTGAAAGCGAAAAAGAGCGCTCCCCAAACGAAGTTTTATAAATGTAAACATTCCGCTCGTTATGGAAAAATCCAAAACGATATGTCAATATAGTTTTTAAAAGACGATCAACTTTGTATTCAATTTTTAAACTTGAATTCCTCATCCCGCCTTGAAAAGTCAATCCAAACTCATCGTTCAAACCGAATGAATTTTCATCTCTGAAATCAGAAAAAATTTGAGCGCCACGCTCGTTATCAACCCTTATACCAAGCCGTAAAAATTGAGATGCCGATTCTATAAAATCAATGAAAACTTTAACACTATCATTAACTTTGTAATCAAGTTTGATCTGTGAGAAAAGATTAGTCGCCCATAAGTTTTTTAGCGTTTGAATTATTCCCCTCTCGGTCAAAATTTCACCTGGCTTAAATAAAACATCTCTTAAAATCACATAACCCTTCGTTTTCTTATTCCCCGAAATTTCAACACCAGATACATAGCCGTCGGTGATATAAATTTTGAGAACTCCATTTAAACTATCAAATTCAAAACCTTTTATCTTAACGAATGGATAACCTGCACTCCTAAAAACCTTTAGAACCCGTCTTTTTATTTCATTCGCATTTTCATCTGAATAAAAAAGTTTGTCCTTCGGATAAAAAATAAAGCTTGAATCGTTCGCTTCAAATGAGATGAAGCCGTTGTCTATGAAATCATCAGAACTTATTTGAAAGTTTTCAACGGATTGCGGGAAAACAGCAGCAACTTTTATCTCTGGATTAAGTTTGGTCCAGATTTCAACATCAAATGACGATTGTTTCTTCTTTACCTTAACATCAATTCGTTTGTATCCCCCTTTTAATTTAAGATCAATAAGCGCTTTTGCCATTTCTTCGGTTGAGAATCCATCTGCTTTGAAAATCTCATCAACGACATTTGCAGGTAATCCGTCGCCTTGAATTACCAAACGATAATTTGAAATCTTTACGGGTTCGTCATCACCGACAAGTAAAAATTTATTTTTTAACGCCGTGATAATTTCAAAAATTTTTTCTTCGCCTGCTTCTTTCCCCTTTTCAATTATATATTTTGCCTTGTCAAAGTCCGATGCGGAAATTTCATCAAGTTTTGGTTTTATAACTATATCCGAATTTTCAAGTTGAAATTTATTTGACAGTTGCATCATTATCCCGACAATTTGATCAGCCGTATTCCAAGGTAGTTGAATTTCCTCTGGTGTACGCAAAGGGCTTGTGGCGTCAACTGTCAAAACGATGTCACAGCCGAGGTTTCTTGCCACATCAGCCGGTATATTTGAAATTAAACCTCCGTCAACAAGGACGAGCGTGTCAATTACAACTGGTTGAAAGACGAGTGGAATCGTAGAACTTGCCCTGACGACATAAACAAGATTCCCACTTGAAAAAACAACCCTTTTCCCACTGACGAGATCGGTTGCGACAGAGAGAAATTTTGGTTTCAAACTGTCGTAATTTGTGATATAATGAAACGGCGTTTTGAAAAAAATTTTGAAAAGCGATTCAGTTATTCGTTGACCCGACACGACATAAGATGGAAGCAATGGTTTTAAACCTTTGAATCTGAAATAAAGGAAGCTCTTTTCAACTAAATACTTTCTTTCAAGAAAGAGATTTGCCCTATCTTCGCCCTCGCCTAAACTTAACACCTCTCTCCAATCCGTAGACAAGGCGATTTTTTCAATCTCTTCTGATTTAAGCCCAGCGCAGTATAACCCTCCAACAATACTTCCCATACTTGTTCCAACAACATAATCAATTGGGATGTTATATTTTTCAAGGACTTTTAAGACCCCGATATGGCTCAAGCCCCTTGCCCCACCCCCACTTAAAACAAGAGCAACCGTTGGTCGTTTCAGCTCATAAGTTAGAATTTTTTCTTTATCCCCGTCGTAAAATTTTATCAAGATTTTATTTTCTGAGGCGGATGATTTACAAACTAAGACAAATAGAAAAGCAAGGCAAAAAATACGTATGAAGCTCCCATTAAAAATTTTTGAAAGAGGGAGGGATATAACCCTCCCAATTGATTCACTTAACATACTTGCAGACAAGGTCATAGGTGTTGACGACATTGAGCTTCTGAACAAGCAAACTAAACTTTTTCTCAAGCGCAACTCCAATCTCTTCCTTTAATGATTGTGGCAAATCCCAAAATTCCTTTTTGAAAGGTCCAAAACCTTTCTTTCTTGTCTTGTAAATAAATTGCTCCTCGGTATCTCCTGTTTTCCATTCATCTTTGAATTCCTTCTTTAAGAACTCATACACCTCACGCTTAAAATCATCTGGTAACATTGAGTAAATCATATTTTGAAACTCAGTCGCAAGGTGAATTTCGGCAGTTCCAACCTGGGGGAATTTATCAAATAATTCCTCAGGCAAAGTTGAAGCCCCGTGTTGAACTGCCCCGGATAATCCATATTCTTTCCTTGCCACTTCCGAGAGAACTCTCAATGTCTCAAAATCAATTTTAACCTGTGCTATCGTTCCATCAGGTAGAGGTATTCCACCGTGTGTTGTCCCTGTTTGAACGCTTATCTTACTTATACCTTTGTAATTTCCCCTCTCGGCTAAAAGCTTAAGATAACCTTGCATATAAGCCCTTAACTCTTCGGGTGTGCTATTTTTACCGCCCACCTCACCTATTTCTCCACCGACGGAAATTTCAATCCCTTGAGGTTGAAGTTTTCTTATGTATTCGGTCATTTCAACTGCAACTTCGTAATTTGGGCGTTGCTGTTCATCAAGCGTCGGCTTACTTAAATCAACAAGCGTTGAACTATCAATGTCAATGTTATAAAAATCAGATTCAATTTCCTCTTTGACAAGCTCTTTCAATGAGTTGATCTCTTTTTCTGGGTCCTCTTTATATTTTTTTGCGCTTACTTGAACATGGTCTCCTTGAATGAAAACGGGTCCTTGATAACCTTCTTTTATACATGCGGACAAAACACAAGCGGTATATTCGCTCGGTCTTTGGAAAGTGTAACCGATTTCGGACTTGGCTATTTCAAAGATGAAAGCCCCGACATTATGTTTCTTTACCGCCCTTACATAAGCCCGAGCCACATCGTATGTTAATCCTCTTATATTTACCGCAGGAACAGTAAATCCACCAACTTCACCTCTTCCCATCGCCTCATAAAATGGCTGTATTGACGACGGTACTATCCCAAGTTTACGAGCGATTTTCCTTATCAAATTGCGAATTTCCATCTTCAAATTTTCATCAGGATTGAAAACAGCGTTATAAACAAGCTCATCAATTGCTTTCTCTCGTAATTTTACGGGGTCAAGGATATTGACATCGCCATTGAACTCAACGATACCAGTAAGATAATTTTTCAATTCAATTGAATCTTTGAACATATACCGCACCTCCCTTTGTGTTTAAGTTTTTGCAAGTTTGTTTTTTCAAATTTTTTGGTTATATTTTGGTGTAATTTACGAAAGAATTACAATCTTTTCAAGCGACAATTCAATTATGTCCGCGAAACAAAGACAAATAATTGCGAAAGACCACAAAACTTAGGCACTTCCCTTTCACCTCTTTTCCCCCCGCTACAAATTCAATTTCTTTTATAACTCCAAAATCAAAAACTTTTAAGGAGGTTTTATGCCAAGGACAAAAGTCATTATCATGGGAGCTGCTGGTCGTGACTTCCATAATTTCAACATGTTTTACAGGGATAATCAAAATTACGAAGTGATCGCCTTTACCGCAACACAAATTCCAAACATTGAAAATAGAAAATACCCGCCTGAACTTGCTGGCAAACTTTACCCAGAAGGAATTCCAATTTATCCCGAGGAAAAGCTTGAAGAATTGATCAAGAAATTCAAAGTTGATGAAGTTGTGTTTTCGTATTCTGATGTTTCGCATCAATATGTTATGGAGAGAGCATCAAGGGTGATTTCCTCTGGTGCAAGTTTCAGATTGCTTGGGTTAAATCAAACAATGCTTGAAAGTAAAGTTCCAGTTGTGGCTGTTGTAGCTGTAAGAACGGGTTGTGGAAAGAGTCAAACATCAAGAAAGGTTGCAAAATTGTTAAGAGGAATGGGATTGAAAGTTGTCGTTGTAAGACATCCAATGCCGTATGGCGATTTGAGAAAACAAGTTGTTCAAAGATTCGCTTCAATTGAAGATATGATACGACAAAACTGCACAATTGAAGAAATGGAAGAGTATGAACCACATATTGTAAATGGTGGAGTAGTTTATGCGGGCGTTGATTACGAAAAAATCCTCCGTCAAGCGGAAAGTGAAGCTGATGTTATAGTTTGGGATGGAGGAAATAACGATATGCCATTTTTCAGACCAGATTTAACCATTGTGGTAACCGATCCACATAGACCCGGGCATGAATTAACTTACTACCCTGGTAGTTCAAATTTAAGAATTGCTGATGTGGTTGTTATAAATAAGGTTGACTCTGCAAGACCCGAGGATGTTGAAACTGTGCGGAAAAATATAAGGGAGGTCAATCCAAAAGCAATAATAGTTGAGTCAGCATCACCGATTTTTGTTGAAGATGGTGCGTTGATACGAGGCAAAAGAGCTCTTGCGGTTGAAGATGGTCCAACACTTACTCACGGAGAGATGAGTTATGGTGCAGCGGTCTTAGCTGCGAGGAAATTCGGGGCAAAGGAACTCGTTGACCCTCGTGATTATGCTGTTGGTTCAATAAAAGAGACATTCAAAAAATACCCACAAATAAAAGATTTACTTCCAGCGGTTGGTTATGGGAAAGAACAAATAAAAGAGCTTGAAAAAACAATCAACAGAACACCAGCGGACATAGTTATAATTGGAACTCCAATTGACCTGAGAAGGATTTTGAAGATGAACAAGCCAAGTGTCCGAGTTAGATATGAACTTCAAGAAATAGGTAAGCCAGACCTACAAGACATACTTGAGGAATTCGTTAAAAAGAACATCAAAAAATAAACTTGGGAAATTAAATGCGAAACAAAGATTTTATCTCAATTCATGATTTAACGATTGAAGAAATCAATCGGATTTTTGAGTTAACTAAGGAGATGAAATCAAATCCTAAAAAATTTTCAAACTCACTTGAGGGTAAAATCCTTGCTCTGATTTTTGAAAAGCCATCGCTGAGAACGCGGGTAAGTTTTGAAGTTGGAATCCGTCAGCTTGGTGGCGATGCGATTTATCTTGCTCCCTCAGATATTCAAATGGGCAAAAGGGAATCGGTTTATGATGTAGGTAAAACACTTGAGAGAATGGTTGATGCAATCATGATCAGAACATTTGCACATAAAATAGTCCTTGAACTTGCAAGGGCAGTTAAAATCCCGGTCATAAATGGTCTTACGGATCTCCTCCATCCGTGTCAAGCTATGGCTGACTATTTCACAATGATTGAAAAGAAGGGGGACTTAAAAAAATTAAAGGTTGTCTTCATCGGTGATGGAAATAATGTTTGCCATTCACTGATGTTTGGAGCTGCGAAACTCGGTGTAAATTTCTGGGCTGTAACACCAAAAGGTTATGAGCCAAAGCGTGAAATCTATCAACTTGCTATTGAAGATGCTAAGCTTACAGGTGCTAAAATAAACATCATAAATGATCCAACAGAAGGTATAAAAGACGCTGATGTTGTTTACACCGATGTCTGGGCAAGCATGGGGCAAGAAGCTGAAGCAGAGATAAGGAAAAAAATTTTCCAACCATATCAAGTAAATCAGGAACTTTTCTCACTGGCTAAACCAGATGCAATTTTTATGCACTGTCTTCCAGCGCATCGCGGTGAGGAAGTTACAGATGATGTAATTGATTCACCAAATAGCGTTGTATTTGAAGAGGCGGAAAATCGTCTGCATGTTCAAAAGGCGATAATGTATGAGTTGATGAAAGATAGATAAACAAAAAATTTCAAAATATGGCATCAAAAAAAGCTCTTTTAGCCATTGGTGGGAACTCCCTTATAAGAGCAGGACAACGGGGAACAATAGAAGAACAATTTGAAAATGCTCAAAGGACAGCTGAATATATAGCCGAGCTAATTGAAATGGATTTTGATCTTGTGATAACTCATGGGAACGGACCTCAGGTTGGCGCTCAACTTATAAGGGTTGAAGCAGGAGCTGGACAAGTTTATTCTATGCCTCTTGATGTATGTGTGGCTTCAACGCAGGGCGAGATAGGTTATATACTTCAAAACTCAATTCAAAAGTCGCTCTGGAAAAGAGGGATTAAAAAACCAGTCATCACGATAATAACACAAGTTTTAGTAGATAAAGACGACCCTGGGTTTACTAAACCAAGTAAGCC
Organism: Candidatus Thermokryptus mobilis; assembly: GCF_900070205.1. Taxonomy (NCBI): domain Bacteria; kingdom Pseudomonadati; phylum Candidatus Kryptoniota; genus Candidatus Thermokryptus; species Candidatus Thermokryptus mobilis. Next base: position 36,196 of record NZ_FAOO01000014.1, read on the forward strand.
AGTGGGTCCATTCTACACGAAAGAAGAAGCTGAAAGGAAAAAGACATTAGGATGGGAAATAATTGAAGATGCTGGAAGAGGTTATCGCAGGGTCGTCCCTTCCCCGAAACCAATAGACATAATTGAAAAGGAAGCGATCAAACAATGCGTTGAAGATGGTATGGTCGTAATAGCAGTAGGAGGTGGAGGCATCCCAGTCGTTAAAAAAGATGAACACTTTGCAGGGGTTGAAGCTGTAATTGACAAGGACAGGGCTTCGGCTGTTTTGGCGAAATATCTTGAGGTTGATTATTTTATCATATCAACCGACACAGATAAAGTTTATTTGAACTATAAGAAACCGAACCAAAGGGCGCTTGATGTGATAAGTATTGAAGAGGCAAAAAAGTTTTATGAAGAGGGACATTTCCCTGCTGGAAGTATGGGACCAAAAATTGAAGCCGTAGTTGATTTCATCGGTAATGGGGGCAATTGTGCAATTATAACTTCACCGGAAAATTTAGTTCAAGCAGTTCTTGGAAAGGCAGGAACAAGGATTGTCAAATCAAAATAAATTTTGAAAAATGCCAAGGTTAAATCATGTGATTGAATCGCAACAATTTACGCTTCCTCTTATTCACGAGGTTTTTCAAGTTGCGGATCAAATGGAAAAAATACTTGATAGGGGCGGAACCCTTGACTATCAAAACAAAATCATGGCTTCTTTATTTTATGCTCCTTCAACAAGGACAAGGTTCTCTTTTGAGTCGGCGATGTATCGCCTTGGCGGAAAAGTCATAACAACAGAGCAAGCCCATATGTTTTCATCTGTCATTGGCGGTGAAACGCTTGAGGATACAATAAGGGTTGTATCAAACTTTGCAGATGTCATCGTCTTGCGACATACTGAAATTGGAGCTGCAAAAAGAGCATCTCTTGTCTCAAAAGTTCCCATAATAAATGCCGGCGATGGGAAAGGCGGACAACATCCAACACAAGCTCTTTTAGATCTTTACACAATTTATAAAGAGCTTGGCTACATTGATGGACTTAAAGTTGCATTTGTCGGAGACCTTGAACAAGGCAGAACCGTAAGATCGCTTGCTTACCTTCTTGGGAAATTTGAAAGGGTCATGCTTTACTTCATTGCGCCCGATTTCCTCCAGATAAAAGAGGATATACAAGATTATTTAACGAGACACAACGTTTGGTTCACGCTTGAAAATGACTTAAACAAAGTCATATCTGAAGTTGATGTGGTTTATGTGACAAGGATTGAAAAGGAGAGATTCGGCGATAAAATTGAACTTTATGAGAAAACGGTTAAAAACTATTTCATTGATAAAGATATGCTTCAAAAGTTGAAACAAAGGGCAATAATAATGCACCCTTTGCCAAGGTTAAACGAGATATCAATTGAGGTTGATGACGATCCACGGGCTGTTTACTTCAAACAAACTCGCAACGGACTACTTGTAAGAATGGCGCTTCTGACAATGGTTTTATGAGCATTTGCAACTATTTCAAAATTTTTGTATAATTGCTACTAAATAAATAAAAACTAAATTCAACTGAGGATGGCAATAAAAACGACCGCTTTCGGTTACCCCAAAATCGGTCCAAATAGAGAATTAAAAAAAGTAGTTGAAAGCTACTGGGCTGGTCAAATAACGAAAGAGGAACTTTACAAACAGACAGAAGAGATTCAAATTCAGCGTTTAAAGACACTGAAAGAAGCTGAACTTGACTACATTCCATCAAACGATTTTTCGCTTTATGATTTCATACTTGACATTTCAACAATGCTTGGTGTAATACCGAAAAGATTTGGCGATAATTACGACATTGACACATACTTTGCAATGGCTCGTGGGAGTAAAACAGCTGTCGCTTGTGAGATGACGAAATGGTTTGACACAAATTATCACTATATCGTGCCAGAGTTTGAAAATGAATTCAAACTTTTAAAAAATAGACCACTTGACTCGTATAAATTTGCGCTTGAAAAGGTCGGCGTAGAAACAAAACCTGTCCTCGTTGGTCCATTTACTTATGTTTGGCTTGGCAAAGTCCCCAAGAAACAAGAGGGAACACTTTTAGTTCATATGGTCAAAGCGAGAGAGAGTGAACGCTTCAAAGAACTTGTTATAAATGCCTCAAAAATTTACAACCAAATTTTAAAAGAACTTGAGGCAAACGGAGTTAAAGCCGTTCAACTTGACGAGCCAGCGCTTGTCCTTGACCTTGAAGAAGATGATGTTGCAATTTTAATTGAGTCCTACAGGACTTTAACGCAAGGACTTAAAGATATTGAAGTTTTCGTCCATACATATTACGAAAGTTTGTCAAGGTATGAAGAGATTGTTAATAATTTGCCTGTGAGTGGAATTGGACTTGATTTCACAGTCAACGATGAAAATCTTGAGAATTTGAAAAAGTTTGGATTTCCAAAGGACAAAAAATTAATCACGGGGATTGTCTCGGGCAGAGACCCATGGAAAATTGACTTTGCGAAAACCGTTGACTTAATAAATCAAATTTTAAATTTCGTCAGCGAAGATAAACTTATAATTTCAAACTCATCTCCGCTTTTCCACCTCCCGGTTTCAATAGAGTATGAAAAGGGACATCTTGATGAGAGGTTGATTAACCTTTTATCATTTGCGAATGAACGGCTTGATGAATTGAAAACACTGAAAAAAATAATTAACGAGGGCTTTCCTGTACCTTCACAAAATTTACAAGCGATAATGGATGAATTCAAAGATGAGCGGGTGCGAAGAAGAGTTGCAGAAATTGATGAGAATAAAATTGGCAGGAAAGATAACTTCAAAGAAAGATACCAGAAGCAAATTTCACTACTTGGATTGCCGAAATTCCCAACAACCACAATAGGCAGCTTCCCGCAAACAAAAGAAGTCAGGAAAACAAGAGCTGACTTCGTTGCTGGTAAAATCTCACAAGATGAATATGAAAACTTCATAAAAGAGCAAATAAAAAATGTCATAAAAATTCAAGAGGAACTTGAACTTGATGTTCTCGTCCATGGCGAATTTGAAAGATCGGATATGGTTGAATTTTTCGGACAAAAGATGAAGGGCTTCGCATTTACGAAGAACGGTTGGGTTCAATCATACGGGACAAGATGCGTAAGACCGCCAATTATCCACGGAGATGTTTCAAGACCTGAACCGATGACTGTTAAGGAAATCTCTTATGCTCAGTCGCTCACTTCAAAACCAGTTAAAGGAATGCTCACTGGACCTGTTACGATTTTAAGTTGGTCGTTTTATAGAAAGGACATACCAAAAAAAGAAATCGCTTATCAAATTGCACTTGCATTAAGAGATGAGGTTAGCGACCTTGAAAGAGCTGGGATAAAGGTAATTCAAATTGATGAACCGGCTTTTAGAGAAGGGCTTCCGCTTAAAAAGTCAAAGCAGAGGGAATATCTTGAATGGGCTGTTAACGCTTTTAAATTGACCAATGAACAAGTCAAACCGGAGACACAAATTCAAACGCATATGTGCTATTCTGAGTTCAATGAGATCATTGAATACATCTATGCTATGGACTCTGATGTCATCTTGATAGAGGCATCACGAAGCAAGGGTGAAATACTTGATGCATTTGAAAGGTTCAAATATGACCACGCAATCGGTCCCGGTGTCTATGATATCCACTCCCCACGCATTCCAACAGTTGAAGAGATGCTTGAGATAGCCGAGAGGTCAATAAAGTTAATTGACAAAAATTTGATATGGATTAATCCTGATTGCGGTCTTAAAACGAGAAATTGGGAAGAGGTTATTCCATCGTTAAAAAATATGGTCACCGTGGCAAAAATTATGCGAGAAAGATATGGTGACTAAATTTTCTGCAAGAAATTTAAAATCGCCCGATTAAATTCTTCAGCATTTTCAAGGTTGCTTAAATGCCCGGCGTTTGGAATGACGACGAGTTCGCTTTCCTTAATTTTCAAGTTGATTTCCCGAGCTAACGCAGGTGGTGTTAAGGCATCATCTTCGCCTACAATTATCAATGTGGGAACATCTATCTTCTCGAGCACGGAGGTTGTGTCCGTTCTCGTTGAAAGGGATATCAAATTTCCTGCGATTCCCTTCTCATCATTTTCATATATCAATTTCTTTACAAACTCAACGACTTCATAGTTTCTTTCAAATGTCTTCTGTGAAAGAGCTGTTTTTACAAACTCATCAATAAATTTTTCCTTCCCGTGAAATTTCAATATGTGAAGCATTTGATTTCTTCTTAATTTTGCTTCGTTCCCGTCGGATTCAGCCCTTGTATCGCATAATATCAAAGCATGGAAAAACGACGGATTTTTTTCATATGCTCTTAAAAGCACATATCCACCCATTGACAAACCACAGGCGATAACTTTTTCAATTTTTAAGCTCAGAAGCAACTCAATGAAATCATCCACATGATTTTCAAACATATATTGTCCATCACCGACCTCACTTTTACCGAAACCTCTAAGGTCATATGTAAGTATAGAAAATTTATCCCGCAAAGCTTTAACCTGTCCTTCCCACATTTTTTGATTCAGCGGGAAGGCGTGAACGAAAACAACAACAGGGCTTGATTCAAGCTGATGGAGGTTATAATTAATTACAAAGCCATTTACTTTTATTTCCATAATTGCGCCAAAATTTTTTTTAACCTTTAACGCTTCCAAGCGTAAGCCCAGAGATAAGATATCTACTCAAAATTAAAAATAGCAAAACAGCTGGTATACTTACAAAAAGAGAGCCTGCTGCATAAAGCCCCCATTGAGTTGCCATGCTTGACTCAAATTGTTTAAGTCCGATTGCAAGTGTGTAAAGTTCCGGCTCTTGTAGAATCTGTGCAGCAACGACATACTCAGCCCAAGACGACATAAAAGAAAAAAGCGCTGTTATGACAAGAGCAGGAAGAGCCAATGGGAAGACAACTTTATAAAATGCTTGAAATTGATTGCATCCATCTATCCGTGCAGCTTCTTCCAAACTTACCGGAATCGTATCATAATATCCCTTCATCTGCCAAACACAAAAAGGTAAAGCAGTTGATGTATAAACAATGATCACGCCAAGATAACTGTTAAGCAGTTTAAGTTTTATAAGCATTATGTAAAGGGGAAGCAAAAGCATTGTTGCGGGAAACATCTGCGTTATCAAAATTCCAATCATAACCGCCTTTTTTCCGAAGAACTTAAACCTTGACAGAGCATAACCAGCGGTTGAAGCAAGTGTAACCCCGGTTATCATAACTGCAAGAGAAATAAGCGTTGAGTTAAGAAGCCATCTCAAAAACGGCGTCTCTGTAAATAAAGAGATATAAGAACTTAAAGTTGCCCCCTCGGGGATTATGCTAAGTGAAGTTGAGAGAAGCTTGTCAGCGGGTCTTAAAGATATGCTCACAACATTTAAAACAGGATAAATAGTTAAAGACGTGAAAATCACAAGGAAAAGATAGGCAGAGAAGTCAATCAAAATTTTTTTCACTTTTTCATTCATATACAGACTCAACCGCTCTTGTTTTCTTTAAGAAATACAGCCCTATGGCAAGCAGTATGAAAAATATCACGACCGATAAAGCTGAAGCATAACCATACCTGTAGAGGTTAAACGCTGCTTTATAAACATATGAGACGAGTATATGTGTTTGATCTGCCGGTTCCCCTCCATTTGAAACAAGCCAAACTATGTTAAGGTTATTGAATGTCCATATAATGCCAAGGGTTATAGCTGGGGCCATAACAGGTCTTAAAAATGGCAGGGTTATATTTTTGAATTTCTGCCACGCTGATGCTCCGTCAATTTCAGCTGCTTCATATAATTCTTGAGGAATGCTTTGCAGTCCACCTAAAGCAACAACCATCATAAAAGGAAAACCAAGCCAAACATTTGTTATTATACAAGCAGTAAAAGCTTCAAATGGTCTCAAAAGCCACTCAACTGGTGAAAGGTTCAAGTATTTTGCGATGAAGATATTAATTGCACCATATTCATAGTTAAACATACTCCTCCAAGTAAGTGCAGTTATCACCTGAGGAATTGCCCAAGGTAAAATTAGAAGCGTTCTAAAAATTGGCTTAAATTTAAGTGATTTCCTATTCAAAACTAAAGCAAGAAAAACACCAATGAGAACATGAAATGAAACATTCACAAATGTCCAAATCAATGTCTTAAAGAAAACCGAATAAAAAATCCCCTCAGAGAAAACCTTGACATACTGCTTCAACCCAATTATCCTCCAATCGCGAAAGTGCCTCAAGCTCATATTTGAAAGCGAGATGACGATGTTATAAACAAATGGATAAACGATGACTCCAAACATTACGATAACCGCTGGCAATAGAAAAGCAATTATAAAGATGTTTTGCCTTTTACTCATTCATCTCTTCAATTTTTTTTATGGCGAGCTGTTGCATCTTTTCTGCTGCTTCTTCAGGTGAAATTGTGCCACCGAGCACCGCCTGATAATATGGTCTCATGGCATCCCATATCGCACGAAGTTCAGGCACAACTGGCATTGGCTTCCCAACTTCCATTTGAGAAATTGATGCTTGAATTAATGGATCAGCTTTCACAATCTCACTTTCAAGTGCTTTTTTATGAGTCGGGATAGTTCCAAGGGCTTTGGTATGTTCAAGCTGAACCTCCGGGCTGACAAGATACTTGAAGAGGTCAATCACATAAGGTAGTTTCCTTTCACTAACATTGACATTGATTGAATAGCCCTTTATTGCAACCATAGGAGCTGGCCAAAGTCCTGTTTCATCAACCCTCGGAATTTTAGCTATTCCAAAATCAACCCCAGCTTTTTTATAACCACCAACTGACCAAGGACCGTTGATTAACATTCCTGCCCTTCCCTCTTTAAAAAGAGCATCAGCGGTATTGTAATCACACTCTCGCGGGACAATCTTATATTTATCTTTCAAATCACGAACAAATTGAAGTGCTCTAACAGTTGCTTCAGTGTTTAAAGTTGGATTTCCAGTTGAATCCATCACCCATCCACCAAAGCCAGTTAAAAAAGGGATAAAGAAAAATGGCTCAGTGTAATTCCACACAAGCCCGTATTGATCTATCTTACCATCACCATCAATGTCCTTTGTCAATTCCTTCCCAATTCTAATCAACTCACTCATCTTTTCAGGTGGTTTTTTGACAAGTTTTTTGTTGTAAAGCAGAAAAAGATGATTTCCAATTTGATCTCCTATTTGATACAAATGCCCTTTATACCAAAGCAATCCTCTCGGGTCAAATTGATTTATGAAACCAGTATCAAAAATTTCCTCAAGCGGTTTTATTATTTCAAGAACTTCAAAAACCCCTATTTGATCGCTCGGTCCATAAACGATATCAGGTCCTTTTCCAGCAACCGCCGAAATTATATAAGCTGATCTTAATTCCTCCGTCTCTTTATACAAAACGATCACCTTAACATTTGGATGCTCCGCCATATATTTTTTTACGGCGGTTTCAAGCACTTCCCTTTCACCAGGCGGTTTTTGATGCCATATGACAATCCTGATCTCATCACTATTTTCTGAGCAAGAGGTAAAAAATAACAAAAGGAAAAGGAAACAAAAAGGTCTCATCTCAAGCGCAGGATTGAATTGTTAAGAAATTCTGGGGTTTCAACTTTATAGCCAGCTTTTTGAAGGAATTTGTAAACATTTATCAAATGCGTTCTAAATCCTTCATCAAACGGCTCATCTCCACCAAGACCTGTCTGGTCTTCGCCATACCACCAGAACCAATCGCTTCCTTCGGCGGAGTAAATTGACTCCCATGCTTTGAGCTCATAATATCTTTTTGTTCCCGGTTTTGGCGATTCAAAATTTTTTGGGCTCTTAACATTTAACTTCTCCATATCTTGTCTTACATAAAGCAAATATTCCCACGCTAAATTCTCCTCTTCTTCACCGATCCAAGTATCAAAGTTAGCGTTAATCCAGCTCCCAGCCCAAAGTGGTTCAATTTCAGTGTGCTCAATTATCGGATGCGATTTAATCCCTCGGTCTGGATTTCCATATATCCACTCGGACATCGTCACAGTAACAATTTGACCTTCTTTGTATAATTTACTCAATTTCCTGTAAAGCGCGTTTAAAAACCCCTTCCCATCTTCGTCCTTTCTATACCACTCCCAAGCATTTTCACCATCAAGTATCACTGATATCAATCTTTCTTCGCTTGAATCCTCGGGCGCAAAGCTCAAAACATAGCGTATAAAATCATCTGCAGCGACCTCAGGGTCATAATTTTGATAAACAAAACCAATCGCATCAGACAAATGGGTATCTCTAAAAACAATTAAAAGCGAACCGTTTTCATTATTATTCCCCTTAATTGTATCCTCATCAACGCGATATGGGAAGTAGAAAGGTAAACCCTTGGGATCAGAATTTGAAAGTACTTTTTCATCAGTAGCAATCCACCTAATCCCATTCTTGACAAAGATTGATACAACCTGTTCAGATACTGCACCTTCAGCTGGCCACATTCCAAGCGGTTTTCTTCCAAAAATTTTATGATAATAATCCACCGCTTTTTTTACTTGCATATATGCATCATCAGGATAACTAAATCTTTGGGGAAGCTTGTCAAACGGCTGACAAATTCGCGCTACATCAGTATCATAAATTAAAGGCAAAATCGGATGATAAAATGGTGTAGTGATGATTTCTATCTGACCTTTTCTCGTTTTGAAATCATACATCAGCTTCTTGTGCACAGGGATAATTGACGACATCACCTTAAATGTCTCAGCAACGATTCTGTTACAGTCATCTTCTGTGATTTCCTTTTTGAGATAATACTTCCCCTCCCTTCGCTCAATCAAGTCGGTTAAATCAACTATTAATCCGTTTGGAAGTTTAACCTTCCCATTTAAAAAGTCGGGGTCAAAGTTCGCAAGATAAAAGAAAAATTTTATCTTCCTGATATCTGAAATGCTGTATTCATTCGGATTCTTTTCCTTTAGAGCTTTGTATTCTGGAAATCTATCCAAAACAACTTCACTTACGCTGAAACAATTCCACGAATTCTTGTAAAGATATCCGAAGTCAACTTCTGTAAATTCCTCCGAGTTCTTCAACATCAAATCAATCCAAGGATCTATCCTGACGCCATCTTTGAAGTATCTTTTTGCATCAACTCTATTTCGTTCCAGGTTAACATAGGGCTTTAACCTTTTTACATAAAATTCTTCAATTTGCAATAACAAAGATGAGGTCAAATTTATAGTCACATGGACATCAGGATATTTTTCAAGTATGCTCGCCATATCGTAATAATCTTTTGTGCCGTGCGTTCTAACCCAAGGACCGCGAAGTTCATCTCTTTCGGGATCAATATAAGAGGGCTGATGTTGATGCCAAATTATGTTAAGATAAATTTTGTTTGTTTTCGGGTAAATATCTTCAAGATTTGCCCTCGCATCAGGCTCAGATTGAAGCAAAATTTTCCAATCATAAGATAAAACGAAAACAGAGTTATAGTCGGTTCTGTTAAAGTTTTCAACCCTAACTGGGTTGCCAGGGTCGGTTATCCATTTATCATCAACGATAAACTTATACTGATAAAGCCCGGGTTTAATTTTAAATTTCCCTGTCCAAAATCCATTTTCATCCCTTGTCAAGAAATCATTTCTATTCCAACCGTTGAAGTCACCAGCTATTGCAACCTTTTTAGCTTCAGGTGCGTAAATTTTAAAGACGACATAGCCGTCTTCAAGCTTCGGTTGTGATAAAAGAGCAGTCGTCAGCAGAAAAAAGAGGAATTTTTTCATCCCTTAAACCGAGATTATTTTAACAAAATCATTTTTTTAACATCTCTGAAATTCCCTGCTCTTAACTCATAAAAATAAATCCCGCTTGGCAATCCATCAGCGTGAAATTTAACCCTGAATCTTCCCGGGTTCAACTCACCTTGAAAAACTGTAGCAACTTCCCTGCCCAGCACATCATAAACGCTAATTTTTACATCACCTTTAATCGGAACTTCAAACTCAATCAATGTCTCCGGGTTAAATGGATTTGGGTAATTTTGATAAAGTTTAAACTCCAAAGGTATTTGACCAACTTCATCGGATGGCACTGAAACTATTGGTGGAACTTGAAGAGTATCCCTTGTCAAAGACACTGTATAAACCGCTGAACCATATGGTTCAAGCGTAACTTGAACAGTTGAAAGTCCAGATCCGCTAATTTGTTGATTGATATTTCTAAACAGGTCATTCAAGTAATAATTTGCGTTGTCATTTACACCACCAGTAAAACTCACGAAATCTCTTATGTTAAGCGATACTGTCTTCGTTTGATCTGAAAAATTCAACACAACCAGCCCATTTTGATTCTCAAACCTTTTCACATAAGCATAGACCCTTGAATCGTTAGCATTTACCATGATATGTTCTCTACTTCTAAAAGCTGGGAATTTTTCTCTTATCAGTGCAAGCCGTTGATAATGTGCTTGCAAAAGTTCTTTATCTGGGTCATTCCAATTTATTTTAAATCTTCTACCTTCAAACTCTCCCATTCCGTTGCCGAAACCAACTTCCTGTCCAGCATAAACGAGGGGAATCCCTGGGATAGTAAATAAAAGCGTAGCAAGTGGTTTTGTTTTTCTTAAATCACTCTGATAAACGAGCGCAATCCGCGTTTCATCTTGGTTTTCCATATATCTGAGATATTGAGAGTTCGGTCCAGGATAATAGCCGTAATTTGTGGCGATATTATTTAACTCATTTAAACTCATTGTGTAAGCATTTTTAAATGCGTTCCACATATTTCTGTCATATGCTGCATCAACCCCACCTCCTTTGTCGGCATAGATTATCTCTGTTCCTAATCCAGTGCCAGCAGCTTCAGCAAGAAGCAATATATCTGGCTTAACTTTTTTAAGCGCCTTTCTTATCGGAACTCCAAAATTTTGCTCCCCATATCTCTTCTGTGGTCCCCAATAGACATCAAATCTAAAACCGTCAACCCCAACATCTTTTACCCACCATTTCAGCATATCAATCATATAACTTCTTAAATCAATATCCGACCAATCAAGATTTGCAAGCGACCAATCAGCATATCTTACATAAACGGAATCTGGCGAATACGATTGAGGTAGTTCCTCACCGTGCGGGAAAATTGTGTGTTGGATAAAACTCCAATAAGGCGAGTTTTCCCTATATTGTCTTGCACTTTGAACCCAAGGATGACCATCAGCAACATGATTTACTGTCATATCAAGTATAACTTTGATCCCCAATGAATGCGCTTTTCTTAAAAACTCTTTAAAATCATCCATTGTCCCATATTCCGGTGCAATTTTGTAAAAGTCAACAATTCCATAACCACCCCCAACCGCATCAATTCTATATTGATTTAACATAATCGGCATAAGCCAAATGACATTGTAGCCCATTGATTTTACATAGTCAAGCCGTGCGGTTGCTGCTCTAATAGTTCCTTCATCGGTAAAAGAGTGAAGGAAGATCAAATACATGCGTGCATTTTTTACCCAAGCAGGATTATCAGCATAACCTGGAAAATAAACAGAACCATCTGAATTTATAGTGAAATAATTCCTTGTGGTGTCAGCATTCCCAGATGGATCACTTGCAATGAGCATGAAGAAATAATCCCCTGGTGTTTGGGGTTTTGAAATTGCAATAACATTTGAAGTTGAACCATTAACACCAGATATTATCTCAGGATTTGTTGAATCAGCAAACCAAACGAAACTTAACACATCACCATCTGGATCGGTGCTTTCACTCGCATCAAGATATATCGTGTTGCCAGAAATTGAAAATTTTATTTTCGCATCCGGACGATGATCAACTATTCTATAAATGTTAACTTTGTTTGAATATCCCGACTTGTTATTTAAAGTCGCCTTTGCCTGCATTATGTTATCCCCTTCAACCAGTGAGACATTTGCGGAAAACTTACCTCCAGATGCACCGTATGTCCCCTTGTTTCCATTTACGAAAAGTTCAATATATGTGACTTCACTTGCAAGCGTCCCATCAGGACGTCTTATTTCACCGTTTATAGTTATGCTTGATTTTCTAGTCCTCCTCGGTTGGGTCAGAATTTTAACTATCGGGATACCTTCAACATCAAATCCAAGCTGTTCGGGTCTTACTCCAGCGTAACCTCGCCATTCATTATCAATTCTTGAGTAAATCGGGCTCGAACCTGTGACATAATAACTTAACATTTTTCTCTGAACCGCATCGTCAGAAAAAGCAATGTCAAATACATTCGGACTCCCATTTTCATCACTACCGCCATTTGAAGAAGTAATTTTAACAGCATTTCCATCTCCATCAATAAGGAAAGAATAAACCGTAACATAGAGCTTTTGAGTAACCGTCCCAAGATAGCTAGAGATATCATCAACCGAAAGTGAAAACTTTATCTTGTTTAAATCTATCGCTGAAGGATTAATCTGAACATTTCGCCACTTCGTCAAAGGTGAAACCTTGGTATAAATAGCGTTAAATCTCGGGTCGCTTAATCCCGGAGCAAAAATCATATAAAAGCCACGGTCACTGAAATCCGAAATCTCCACACCAGCACCGAAAGGATCAACAACGAAATTGTCAATAGAGGTATTAATTGAAACAACCAGCGCGGTATTTATCGTGACATCGCGAAGTCCAACTTCAAAAAAGATTGTGTCCTTACTTGAGTTCAAATACATATCAAAACTTAAAATATCACACGAACCCGGCTGAAATCCATTTGGATAAACATAATCCCCATCCCCTACATCATCCGATGTATTATCAACATAATGAAAGCCCGAGCCCTGCGGGAAAATTCCAAACGATGAATAAGTTACCCCAGAATTTCCCTCTTTATCACTTGCCTCAAACCTTAACTCGTGTCTTCCAACAGTTAAACCCGAGACCTGTGCAGTTACAATCTTTGTCGCTGTATCATAATTTGACTGGATCAAATTCCCATCAAGATAAACTTTAACCGAACTTGGGTCTATCCCCTTCTCTCTTGAACTATCAAATACCTTCGCCAAGATGTTGATTGATTGTATCGTATCTCCAAAAATTGAACCATTATATGGGCTCATCACTTTAAAATACGGTTTAAGCTGTCTTCTCACATAAGCAACTGAATTTCCATATTGCCCCCTTGTAATTGGATTATCCGGGTCAGCAGTCCAAATTGAGTTGTTAAGGTAAAACTTGTACTCATATTCCCCCTCCGTTAACTTCAAAGTCTTAACCCAAACACCCCGTGTTGAATCAAACTGCATCGGGTCTTCCCCCCAACCGTTGAATTCACCACGAAGCGCCACAGATGTGATGTTTTTATACGGATTCCTTGAACTTCTCGGATCAAAAATAAACTCATATTCAGCCTGATAAATCCTGTATGTGACATCAACTGTAAATCTTGAAGTATCTTGACCGACTTTGCCAGTGGTAGTTTTAACTTCAAGCTTTATAAAATGCTGACCGTTTGAAAGTGGCTGTGGTGGAACATAACTGAACTTCTGACTTCCGGGGTTAAAATAACTTAATCCATTCGGGACAAGCTGACCATCTATGTAAAGATTTATCTCTGATATCGTTGTGCCAGAAGAATAAAATATATATGCTGAAATTTCAGGTTGGTCTCTGTTTGTAATTGAGCCATGCTTTGGGAGGAGATGGAAAACCATCGGATCGGTGACGATGATGATTGAATTGTTATAATTTGAATAGTTGATCCTCGGATTGTTCGGATCGGTTATCCATGTTTCGCCATTACCGTCATTGTTTCTGTCCTCTACGAATTTATATTCAAAAGTTCCAATTCCGAGATTTTCAACTTTATACCAAACCCCTGAATTAGGGTCATAGCTCATTTTAAATCTCACATCGGAAACGATGCCATTGACATTGTTCCCCCAATTGTTGAAGCTCCCAGCAAGAAACACAGCGTTGACCGGGGTTTGAGGTTTATAATAAAATGTAACCGGGACAGTTTGAGAGAGTAAAAATTGAAAAAGCGAAAACATAAGCAGGGATAATCTTTTAATCATCGCAATGCCTGATTATTTTTAAAATTACCTTAAATTATTTCAACCTTGCGGGAGAGGGTTAACCCTCTCCCAACAAGAGAGAAGTTTTTTCACTTCATAAGCACCATCTTCTTCACATCCATAAACTCACCCGCCTGTAACCTATAGAAATAGACACCGCTTGGATATCCAACAGCGTTCCACCTGACAGTTCTCCCATAACCAGCTTCCATATAACCATCATAAAGCACAGCGACACGCTCACCAAGCGAATTGAAAATCTCTATCTTAACATTGCCTGACTTCGGAAGGTCAAATTTTATCTCAGTCCCAGGGTTAAACGGATTAGGATAATTTTGATAAAGAACATATCTATCTGGAATTTCAGCAACAACTCTGGCAGTTATTGAACCAAACTCTTGACGATTCCCGTTGAAATCAACAGAATAAATTTTGTATTCATATGTCATTCCACTCTTCACATCGGTATCCGTGTAAGAGTATCTCTTGCCGTGCGGGCTTGTGCCAAGACCTCTAAGTTCTGGATTTGTTTGATAACCAGCGATGTATTTGAACTCAACTTCACCTTCTGCCTTCCTGAAAATCTCAAATCCAGCGTTATTAAACTCGCTTCCCGTCTCCCAAACAAGCGTCACCTTTGAATTCCCCGTTAAGGCAACTAAAGAAACAAATTGAACAGGAAGTGATTGGTCTTTATTTCCACTACTATTTGGTGAAACACCGGCTGTAACAACAAATCCCCAATAATGTGTATACGTCTTGTTACCGGTTCCATCTGTCTGAGCATCATTAGGTGTAATACCATATTGATATCCACCG
>NZ_FAOO01000015.1 GCF_900070205.1 Candidatus Thermokryptus mobilis
AGTTGCCCAATTTACAAGCTTTAAATGAGGGTAGTCAGCAAGGTCGTCTTTTGAAAATGAAATTTTGAGATAGTTATATCTTCTTCCTTGAGGGAAAGCGATTGTGAGCTTTCTCCCGGGGTTTTCGTAAAGTGATTTCAATGTTTGATATTGACTTTTGATTTTTTCAGCAATTGTTCTTTCATCTCCCTCAAGGACGAGGTCGGGTTTGGGTTCTCTTTCACTTGTGGATGAGATTGTGTTTGCGCATGAATTTAAAATTGAAGAAAGGAATGGGGAAAGGGGTAAAAGGGCAGCGATTTTGATGAATTTTCTTCTGTTGATTTGACCCATTTTAAAAAATAAATTTTGTTTTCCCTCACCAAGGGAAAAAACTTGAATAGTATGGAAAAAGTTCCAGAGGTGATGAATTGGATTTCCCCATAAAATCAACTTTAAAGCAATTTTATATCTTGAACGACTGTCACAACTTTTTCAAAAAAACGGGAAAGTTAAGATGTGGATGGTTTAATTGATTTTTAAGCGCTTTTGGTTTAAATTTACAAAAAATTCAAAACCAAATTTGAGGTGAAAGACGCACCATGCCTATAATGGCTAAAATGAGAGACAATCTACCGGCAATTTTGTTATCTCTTGTCATACTTTTTCTTTTGACGATTGTCCTTGACTGGGGAATGGACATAACGGGAAGACACCACCGCGAAAGTTTCAGGGAACCAATAGGGATTGTCAATGGCGAGGAGATAACCTATCAAGAGTTTAACCAAGCCCTTGAAATGGAAATTGAAAACTTTAAACAAAGAACGGGAAATGACCCGGACGAATTCATGATTGAACAAATAAGAAATCAGGTCTGGGAACAACTCATAAACAGAAAACTCATTGAACAAGAAATAAAGAAACTTGGTATAACTGTCACAGATGATGAAATAACGGATTGGGTTCTCAATTCCCCAGAGACACTGCCTGAACCTGTGAAAAGAAACTTTGTTGATTCAACAGGAAACATTGATAGAGTGCTTCTTGAAAGGGCTCTTAAAGCGACATCGCCTCAGGCGAGGCAATTTTGGATAGAGGTTGAAAAATTCCTCAAAGCGCAAAGGTTAACTGAAAAACTTCAAAGCCGTCTCCTCGCAAGTGTTCGTGTAAGTGAGGGGGAAATAAAGGAGAGATTTGAAAAGCAAAATATACGATACGAAATAAAATACATCTCCCTTGACCCAAATAGGTTCGCAAAGGAAATAACTGAACCAACGGAAGAGGAAATAAGGGAATACTACAGGAATTACCAAAGCGATTTTAGAATACAGGAAACAAGACGATTAAAATATGTGCTCTTCTCGGACGCGCCTTCCTCTGAGGACTCCGCTTCAGTTATCAGAGAGCTTGAAAATTTTAAACAACAAGCACTTCAAGGGGCTGATTTCATTGAACTGGTCAAAAATTACTCCGAACTTCCATATACCGATGCATTTTTCAAACACGGTGAACTGCCAGCGGAAATTGAAAACGAGATATGGGATAAAAAGGTCGGTGAAATAGTTGGACCTTTAAAACTTAGCGATGGATTCCATCTTGTAAAGATAATTGACGAGCGGAAGGGAAGCGATGTTTTTGTCCGTGCAAGCCATATACTTGTCCCAATAGGTCGCGATTCCGCACAGGCATATAAACTCGCCAGGGAAATACTCGACCTTGCTAAAAAAGGCGAGGACTTCGCTAAACTTGCGGGAACATTTTCAACCGACCAGGCATCAGCTAGAAGAGGAGGAGACCTTGGATGGTTTGGGAAAGGCAAGATGGTTAAAGAATTTGAAGACGCTTGCTTTAAATCAAAGCCCGGGGAAATCGTCGGACCAGTTAGAACACAATATGGTCTTCACATAATCAAAGTCATCGCAAAAGATAACAGAGAGTTAAAAGTTGCCAATCTAAAATTAAGCGTAAGGGCGAGTTCAGAAACGATAGAATCCCAGAGAAAACGAGCCCAGGATTTCAGTCACACCGTAAGCGGTAAAAATTTCGTCCAGGAAGCAACATCTCTGGGTCTTGATGTAAAAACAACACCTCCATTTACAAAGGATTCACCGATCCCGGGAATCGGGATGAATAAATCAATTTCTGACTGGGCTTTCTCAAACAAAGTTGGAAGCGTAAGCCCCGTTTTCAAAATTAGAGGTGGATTTGCTGTGTTCACCGTCGCAGAGATAAAAGAAGGTGGAATCAGACCTCTTGAAGAGGTAAAAGAGGCGATAAAAGTGAGAATACGAAGGGAAAAACTTCAAAATAAATCATATGATTACCTCGCAAATCTCAGAAAGAAACTAAATGAAGCTGAAGGTCTTGATGGAATAACACGCCTTGATTCAACGCTTGAGGTCAAGACCGCCTCCGGCTTTACACTCTCGGGCGGTATCCCTGGCATAGGAACCGATGAAAATGTCTTCGGTAAGTTAATTGACTTAAAGATAAATCAAATTTCAGAGCCGATAAAAGGGAATTCAAATGTTTATATAATTCAACTCGTAAACAAAACTCCTTTTGATACAACGCTTTACAAGTCGCAATATGAATCATTGAAAGAGCAAATTTACAACGAGAAGAGGAATTTGCTATTTTTCACTTGGCTTGACAACCTAAAAAAGAATGCGAAAATCGTTGATAACAGGGCACTTTACTTTGAGCAGTGAACAAAACCATTTTTGAATATGACTTATAAAAATTTAATTTTTGCCCTTTTTCTCTCTTTAAACGCCCTGTTCGCTCAGTCGGAGAGAGAAATTGGCGCAAGTTTCAATTATATCCTATCAGCCAATGTCTTCCCGAACATAATATCAAGTGATGCTGGTGTTCGTAATTTATCTAACGAGATTAACAGTTGGTTTGGAATTTCAGCAGATTTAAGACATCGGATAAAAAATGGTTACTTTCTCGGTGCCTCTTTTGAAATCGTGAACAAAAAGGTTGACGGCTTCCTTACACAGACGATTTCAAATCGCCTCGTTAAAATCCCAGTTGAAGACAGATATAAAATTTACATCGCTGAGTTAAGCGCATTTTTCGTGGCACCTTTCAGCTCAGAGAAATGGGAAGTTTATATCGGTGGTGGTGTTGGAGCATACAAAGGGAATTTCACAAAAAGAATTCACGACATTGAAAGTGAAATGTTCAAATCACCCATCAGCATTGGCATTCAAGTGATGTCAGGCATAAAAAGGAACTTTTCAAAAAATCTCGGCTTAAGAGCTGAAATCAAATTCCGTGACCCAATCGTTGATGTAGAAAGTCAATTTAAAAGCAACATTATAAATTACAACGGCTACATCATCTCCGTTGATCCAACGCCTTTCAAAACAAGAGTGAACTTTGATACTATAACTTTCGTCTTGGGTATCGTCTACTCTTTTTAAAATACAAAAAATTAACGCTATGACGACCTACGCCGAACAGAAAAAAATGATTGAAGAATTACAAAGAATTTCATACCGACTCAAAGGGAAAGACAAATATGATTTTGAAATGTTTCTGAAAAGACATAAAGATGATGAAGACCTTGACTCTCTTTCAATGAAGCGACTTCGTGAAATTTACGAGAAGTATGTAATTAAAAAAGAAGGGTAAAATATGGTCGGTCTGATCGGTATCGCGGTCATCGTTTTGATAGTTATCTTTTCAATTTTCTACGGATATGGCTTGTTCTTGAAAAGAGAAAACATAGGAAACCTCTCGGGATCAAGGGCGAAATGTACGATTTGCGGAAAAACATTTGAAAAGGAAGAAATGGTTGAAAGGGCAATTGGCATTGAAAAGCTTTATTACTTTTGTGGGGAATGTATCAATGCCTTACACATAGATTACCTAAATAAGAAAACAAACAAAGGTTAATCTATGCTTTTGTGTGAATTCAGCATGACCCCGATAGGTCAAGGTGAAAGCGTGAGCAAATATGTGGCAAGATGCGTTGATATCGTTGACAAAAGCGGACTTGAATACAAATTGACACCGATGGGGACTATAATTGAGGGGGAATGGGACGATGTCTTCAACACGATAAAAAAATGTTTTGAAGCCTTAAAAGAGGACTGCAACAGGGTCTCAATAACAATCAAAGTTGACTACAGAAAGGGAAGAGTCGGAGCTCTTGAAAGCAAAATTAAAAGCGTTGAAGAAAAACTCGGAAGAAGCGTCAAAAAGGGTTAATTTTCCCCATTCTTAAACTTTTTCAAAATGGCATATGGTATGATTATAACATAAGCGATGAAAAGAAGTATTGGAGCAAGGGTGACCGCTATGAAACTATCAACTTCACCAACAGCCATTAAATAAAAGCCGATAAAAATTGTGATTACGCCAATGATAAGGACAATGAAATTTTTCTTTGAAAATGGGATTTCATGTTTTTGAAAAGTAGCTCTTCTTTTCTCTTTTTCCTTTGGTTTAGCCATCTGTTCTCCTATAATTTTGTTAGCCGGTTTACAGCAAAGATAAAAAAACAAAACAAGTTTTGCAAAAATGAAGCGATTTGCGCTGATAATTTTAATTTTGCTCTTTCAAAGTTGCGATCACGGATTAAAGCCAACCGAGGTTGAATTACCCCCAACGGCAGAAAAACCGGGTTTTGGCGGAACTGTTTTTTTCAAAGGGACATGGCCTGATACAATTTACGATTTAAGGGTTGTATCTTTCAGAAATTACCCACCACAAGGTATTTTAAATGAAGTTCTGCAAGGAAAAGCAAAATATAGCGAGTCATTGCCGCGAAAGGTTGATTCAACAAAATATGAAGTTCAAGCTGACACTGGAAGATGGGAATATATCGTCGTAGCTCTTCAATACGGGACGAACATACTTTCGGATTGGAAAGCCATCGGCGTTTATGACACGACAAAGCAGGATACAATACCAACGCCAATTTACATCCCGCCAGGGAAATTCATAAGGGGTATAGACATAACTTGCGACTTTGACAATCCACCACCCCAACCATTCAAGCTGAGCGAGATAATAGGTTTTTTGATTGCAAAACAAAAATAAATTTTCCCTATGAAAATTTTTATACTTTCGCTTTTAATTTTCGTTCAATCATTTTCTCAGCAGGTGAGGAAGGAAACCGGGACATTAACTGGTTTAGTTGTTGATGCTGAGACAGGTCAACCTATTTTCGGTGTAAATGTAATAATTATGAATACTTTTCTTGGTTCCGCTACCAATCATGAGGGCAAATTCACGATTAAAAATATTCCACCTGGAAAATATAAGCTCCGTTTCTCAGCTATCGGATATGAGACAAAACTAATTGATTTGACGATGAACCCGGGCGAGGAGATTGATTTAAAAATTTCCATTAAGCCGACAGCTTATGCTGTTGAGCCAGTTTTGGTAACGGCGACGAGAAGAGAACAAAGGTTAAGCGAGGTCCCGGTCAGTTCAACCGTCGTTGAATCCGATATAATCTCAACAAGGAACAACTTGCAAATTGACGATGTGTTAAGGTATGTTTCAGGTGTCAATATGATTCAATATCAAGTTAACATCCGCGGTTCAAGTGGCTATAGTCGTGGGACGGGGACAAGAGTTTTACTGCTCTTTGATGGTGCGCCATTTTTGACAGGTGATGCTGGAGAAATAATTTGGGAGGCGATACCAGTTTGGCAAATTGAAAGAATTGAGGTTATAAAAGGCGCTGGCTCGGCTTTATATGGCTCAAACGCCATCGGTGGAGTGATAAATGTGATAACAAAAGAAACAAGTCAAGAGAAATCCATCAGATTTAGAACATATCTCGGCGTCTATGATAAACCTTACTATCAACAATGGAGATGGAGCCCAAGATATAGGTTTTATTACGGCGGTTTCACATCTTTTAATGGGACAATTGGAAAAATTGGAACCTTAATCCACCTTCAAAGAAGCATTGATGAGGGATATAAACAAAATCAAAACTATCACCGCTGGAATCTTTTCTCAAAGTTCAAGTATAACATTTCCCCATATTCAAACGTAAACTTGATTTTCAACTACATCAGACAAAAAAACGAGACATTCTTCTATTGGAAAAATTTGAGCAACGCTTTAATCCCGCGAGATGAAGACATAGGAGCAATGGTAAGCTCCGAGAGGTTTAACATCTCCGCTCAATATAAGGAAATTTTAACTTCAAAATTCTTTTACATTGTAAGGGCAAGTTTTTTCAGGAACAAATGGTCGGATAACGGCACACCGCAAAACAAAAGCACCGCTGGCTTGACAAACTTTGAAACACAATTTAATTATCAACCTAATGAAAGACATCTTCTAATTTTTGGAGCCGATGGTTCAATAAACATTGTAAAATCAACGCTTTTCCGCAGTAGAAACTCCCATTCAATCGCGCTTTACATCCAAGATGAATTCAAATCATCGGAAAAGTTAAATCTCACATTTGGTTTAAGAGGTGACCTATATAAACTTGACACACTAAAATACACGGGTCAAATCAATCCGAAATTTAGCGCCGTTTATAAGTTGACCCAAACTTCAAACTTAAGATTATCGTTTGGAACTGGCTTTAGAGCGCCCGCGATAAGTGAAGCATTTACAAGCACAACAGCAGCAGGTGTGACCGTTAAACCAAATCCATCGCTCAAACCAGAAAGAGCAATCTCATTTGAAACCGGCTTAAGGTTTATTCATCTTTTTGCTATGATTGACCTTGCCGTCTTCTGGAATCATTACTGGAATTTGATTGAGCCCGTCTTTGATGTTGATGGGAAAATTTTCTTCAAAAATGTAACAGAGGCGAGAATACAAGGGCTTGAAATCAGCGCAAATTTATTCCCTCTAAGCCCCGTTAATTTGTCGCTCGGTTATACTTACCTCTTCCCCTGGGATTTAAGCGAAAAAGCTATACTTAGATACAGACCAAAACATATTTTCTACGCAAACGCAAATGCCGGATATAAACTTTTCACCATCGGTGCAGATTTCAGATTTATAAGCAAGTACGAAAGGATTGATGAACTTTTGAAAATAATTGTGCCAGATGCGGAAGAAAGAGTTCCAATTTATGTCGTTGATGCAAGGGTCGGCTTCAATTTCAGCAAGTTAAAAATCTTGTTCAATATCAACAATCTGCTTCAATACAACTATGTTGAAATAGTTGGGAATCTTGCGCCGATTAGAAATCTCAATTTATCAATTGAGTATGAACTTTGACTTAAATGCTTTATAAATTGAAACCGCTGCGAAAAGTTTGACTGCGTCCCAAAATGTGAAGATCAAGAAGCCAGATTTTATCGCTTCTTTAAAGTTATGTATCAAGACGAAATTTAAATGTAAAGTTCCGATCGCAAAAATTACCAACAATCCAACTGTCATTGAAAAAGCAACCCACAGGGATGAATCTCTAAACTTCAAAAGATGCCCAACAACAAATGCTGATATCGGGAAGGCAAGAAGATAACCTCCTGTTGGTCCAATAAGTTTAGAAATTCCAGCCACTGGTCCAGCAAAAACAGGTAAACCAGCTGAACCAAGCGCAAGATATAAAATCTGACTCAAAGCCCCAAGATAAGGTCCAAGAAAAGCACCGCTTAACAAAACGAACAATGTTTGCAGAGTATATGGAACTGGTTGAGTTGGTATTTCAATTTTAGCCCCAATGAAAGTTAATCCCACAAATGCAACCACCCAAAGTGTCCTCGTTAAAGAGTTAATCTTTGACTGATCAAGTGAAATCGCTCTTATCTGCCTCATCTCAAAATAATTTTTTTGTTTTCAATCAAAATTTTTCAAAATACCCTTAAAAAATTCAACTGACTCTTTAATAGCCATTTCAAGTTGAACGCTCGTGTTAGTGAATGGATGCTTAGTATTGAAAAAGTGATTTGCCTTTGGGATCAAGACAAACTTTGAAAACTTTGGATTCGCATCTCTAAGTCGCTGGGCTTCAATTAAAGGGACGATTACATCAGCCGTCCCGTGTATAATTAAAGCTGGGATTTTCAACTTTGAAAAAGCATCCACTATCTCATATCTTTCCTTATTTTTTTCAAAGTCATCAAAGATGATCTTATCTATTCTAACTTTAATCGGGGAGTCAGGAACTTTGACAAAAATATAGCCATTTTTCTCCATTTCTTCAACTTGATGTTTGCTGTATCTTCTAAAAGTTGATATTGAAGCCCAAAGACAAAGAGCACCGACTCTATCGTCTTCAACTGATTTAATAATTGAAATACCACCACCCCCAGAATGACCCATCAAAAATAAATGACCATTGCTTAAAACTTTGAAACCTTCCCCACTGGCATAGTCAATCACAGCGGTTAAGTCCTCAAGTTGTTTTGATACCGTATTTTTGGCAAGTTTTTCAAAGTCAGTTATCTTCTTCGGATTTTCACTTATCCCGTTATGAGAAAAATTAAACCTTACGAAAACGAAACCGGCTTCGGCGAATTTGTCCGCCACATATGGGATAAAACCCCAGTCCTTGAAACCAAGGAAACCATGTGAATAAATGACAACAGGTGCCGGGAGAAATTCCTTAACAAAATGAACATCAGCAGTTATCCTGTCTCCCGATGAGTTGTAAATTGTCAAACTTTGCATTTCCACTTTCATTTTCTATACTTACATTTTTCTTGAAATTATGCTCTCAATGAGAAAAGTTAAAAGAGATAGCGCAAGGAAAAATTTCCATAATTCAACCCCATACCTTGCCCTTAAAATTTCGTTTGCAATTTCTCTCTCATCCCCGGGCGTTAAAAATCTATATTGCCCAACGCCTAATCTTTTCATAAGCTTCTCAATTTCTGCTTCTGTGATTTTCTCATAAACAGATTCATCCTTCGGTGGATTAAAAGCAATCTTGATCAATTTACCATTTATCTTGCTTGGAACATTTTCGGAGACCGAATAAACGCCGGGTATTGTCGCATAAGATAAACTCAATCGCGCATCGCTCAACTTAAAAGCAAAATCACTCCCGTCGGGACGATTAAGTTTAAGTTCCCGTGGATTTCCCCCGAAAAATTTAACTACTTGATATTGCGGTACTTCAACTGTGTCACCAATTGAATATTCCGGCTTCAAATTTATTGAATTTGATAGATACAAAACGGATTGTAAAACGAGGGGAATGAAAATACTTTTATAGGGCAGATTTGAAAATTTATCATTCGGCTCGGTTGTGTAAATTAAAATTCTCCCATTGCCCTCGGCTCTTTCAGCAAGGAATGGAGTTCCATCACCAAGCTCTATTATACTCGTCAATCCATAGGTCGTCTTAAACTTAACATATTCAATTATCTCTGGAGAATCAATTTCCCTCGGTTTTTCCACGAAGACGCCCTCAAAAATTGGATTGTTATACTCAACCCTTGAGAAAAACATCTTCTGTTTTACAATTCCCTCAATTTCAGGTAAACCGAAAATTGAATTGAAATTTTGATTCATCAATTTAACATCAAGTTTTGATCCGAGAAATATAACCAATCCCCCACCGTTTAAGACGAAACTTTTCAATTTCACCGCACTTTGACGATCAATATAATTTGGGTTCACAACGAAAACGACATCAAAATTTGAAAAGTTGACCCCGGATTGAAGCGTTGCCTCGGTGATTTTGAAAAATGCACCTTTAAACATCTCTTTAATCGTTGAAAAAGCAATCCGAAGAAACTTCAAGTCATCGGAACTTCCAACAAGTAAAATCCTTATTCCATTTGGGATATAAAGAGTGAAATACCTTCTATTGTCAAAGTTAAAATTGTCATCTTCAATTTCAACAAATCCATCAACAAAGCCATTTATCTCTTCTGTTATGATGTTGAAATCAACTGTCTTTGATGATTTCCCCTTCAAATTTACGCTCTTTTGAGCGACCCTTCTTCCATTTAAAAAAACGCTGACAACACAATTTTCAACATCGGAATCACCGTGATTCGTGACATTTGCTTCAAGAGTGAGCGTTCGCCCCGTGAAAATTATCCTATTTTTAATTTCAACTTTATCAATAGAGAGATTTCCTTTGGTGAAATTACCGACATTGACAAGAAAAACCTTTACATCTGGCGATAACTTGAACTCCTTTTTTATTTCCGAGGCGAATTCACTTTTTTGAAAGTCCGAAATAATGTAAATCTCACGGTTCAAATTCCTTGAATTTTCAATTACGCTACCAGCGAGGGCGATTGCATCGGTAATTTTTTTGTGAGAATAAACAAAGCTCGTTTCCTCAATCAATTTCTTCAAGTAACCAACATCGTGAATGAAACCATCACTTGAAACATCCGGCATATCAGAAAGTCGTATTAAAGCAAACTCATCGGATTCATTTAACAAACTCGCAATTCCATTTGCTATTGACTTTGCTTGATTGATGAACTTGCCGTTTTCATCAACCGAAGCCATGCTCAAGGTGTTATCAAGAATTATAACGACGCTACTTCTTGCCTGTCCCGAAGGTATCGGCTTGAAGAGATAACCCTTGATCACAGGTCTTGCAAAAGCAAGGACAAGGAAAACAATCCCCAACATACGAAGCATCAGGAGGATCAACTGCTTTATCTTTAACGATCTTATCCTTGAAAGTTGAAGCTCTTTTAAAAACTTAACTGAGCTGAACTCCACTGTCTTTAATCTTCTCAGGTTCAACAGGTGAATTAAAATTGGTATCGCAGAAAATAAAAGTGCGAACAAGAAAGTCGGATTTAAAAAGGTCATTACTTCCCTATGTCAATTTGATATAGAAACCTTCTTTGTATTTCCCTTGCGGTTTTGGTGTTAGCGAGACCTCCTTGTGCGGTTTCTTTAAGCTTTGGTGACATAAGTTCTGCGACCTCATTCATAGCAAGTATGACTTCATCAAGCGGTATAACTGATTCAACACCAGACAGAGCGATTTGAGCGGATGTGAAAGCATTCGCTACGCCGACTGCGTTTCGGAAAATACAAGGTATCTCAACAAGCCCCGCTATTGGGTCACATACAAGACCCATCGCACTTTGAATTGCGAAACAAGCTGCGCTTTCAATCTGTTTGTTGTTCCCACCAAGAAGATAAACTATGGCTGAAGCTCCCATCGCAGCTGCGCTTCCAGTTTCACCCATACATCCAGCTTCTGAACCAGCAACAGAAGCATTTTTAACTATCAAAAGCCCTATAGCGGATGCGACCAGTAAACCTTCAATTGCTTTATCTTCATTTATACCGTGTTCTTCCATCATTGTGCTTATAACGGCAGGCATAATCCCAGATGAACCAGCCGTTGGAGCAGCTGCGATTCTTCCCATACAAGCGTTCACTTCACTGACAGCCATAGCCTTAGCTATCGCTTTTTTAAAGTTAACGGTTAAAACATCTATTCCAGCATTGAAAACCTTTTTAGCATAGTTATTCAGCATCCCGCTCGGTGATTTAACATCGCGCGTTAAACCATTCTCCACTGATTCAAGCATGACATGTAAAATTTTCCTCACCCCATCAATAATCTGTTCCCTCGTTTTACCCGTCTTTCTAATCTCATACTCAATCAT
This sequence comes from Candidatus Thermokryptus mobilis, assembly GCF_900070205.1. Classification (NCBI taxonomy): domain Bacteria; kingdom Pseudomonadati; phylum Candidatus Kryptoniota; genus Candidatus Thermokryptus; species Candidatus Thermokryptus mobilis. The sequence goes on from NZ_FAOO01000015.1 coordinate 11,517, forward strand.
AACCCCTGGAATTGTTGTGTTCAACTGACGACAGTACCTTAAAATATCTTCAAATGTATTTATCTCCATGACAAACCCAAAGTTTTGTTTTAAACTATCGGCTCAACGAGCCGTACATAATGAACCCAGCTAAAAGAAGAAATTTTTTGAAGGACTTCATTTGGGACTTCCTGATCAACTTCAATGACCATGTTTGCGAGTTTTTCTTCCCTTGAAACGAACATGTTCGCGATGTTTATATTTTTCTCGGCAATGGCTCCGCTTATATGTGCAATGCTACCGGGAATGTCATCAGCAATTATCACGATTGTGTGGGTCATAACTGAAAAACTAACTTTGAATCCTTCAATTTCAACCACCTCAATTCTTCCGCCCCCGAGTGAAGAACCGACCATTTCAATTTTATTTCCATCTTTATCAAAAAGTTTTATCCTTGCTGAGTTTGGATGTAATTTTGGTGCCTTCATTATGAGTTTAAACTCATATTTTAACCCTTTTTCCTTTGCCATCTCAAGCGAATTTCTCAATCTTTCATCGTCGGGTCTCATCCCAAGGATTCCACCAACTATAGCTCTATCTGTCCCGTGCCCTTTGTATGTCCTCGCGAATGAATTGTAAAGCGTTATCTCCGCCTTGACAGGTTCCGTCCCAAGCAATTGCCTTGCTATAAGACCAAGCTTTGCTGCCCCTGCAGTGTGCGAACTTGACGGTCCTATCATCACAGGTCCAAGTATGTCAAAAATGCTCGGCATATTAAAATAAGGGTCTAAATCTAAATTTCACTCCAATTTCCTCCTCAACAAATTTCCTATGCCTTTCAACATCAATGCCATCAACTCCAACAATTGTCATCGTTGTTTCAATTCCATATTTTTTGCACTCTTTCGCAAAATCAATCATCGCCTTGTAATATCTTTCACCGTCTATATTCATCAAGCGACCATATTCAACTGGGTCCATTGAGTTTAAACTTATTGATACCGAATCAATCAAACCAACAAGTTCGGGGACGATATTTCTCTTGTTGATTACATTGCCGTGACCATCTGTATCAAGGCGTGTCCTTCCACCGCGTTCTTTCACATATTTTGCTACTTCCTTTATAACATCAAGTCGTATTGTGGGCTCACCATAACCGACAAAAACAACCTCATCATATTTGCTCGGATCACCTATCTCCTTAATCAATTCCTCTGCGCTCGGTTCACGATCTATTTTAAGCGAATAACCCTTAACTATCGCCTCCCCCTTCCTGTCACAGAAGATACAGTCAGCGTTACATCTCAAAGTCAAATTAAGATAAAGTGAGTTCTTGATTTTATATACTATCTTCGGCTCGGGTTTCTCCCCGATTCTGAAAAGACGATACACATTGAAACTTGTCGTTCTTTCAATATCTTCAAGCGTAAAACCTTGAATCTGCGCTATCTTCTCGGCTACAAACTTAACATACATTGGCTCATTTCTCTTACCGCGAAATGGTTGAGGAGCCAAAAAAGGAGAATCGGTCTCAACAAGTAAATGTTCAGGTTGAATCTCCTTGACGACTTTAACGACATCCCCAGCATTTTTAAAAGTTACAACACCAGATATTGAAATGTAAAATCCAAGATTTATAGCCCTCCACGCATCCCGCACACTACCACTGTAAGTATGGAAGACGCCCCGAGGCGGTGGAAGCTTCCCATCAGCCAACTTTCCAAAACCCGTCCATTTATCATCAATCTCGGATTCAAGAACTTCAAAAATCTCTTTATGCGATTCCCTATTATGAATTATCACTGGCAAATTTCGCCTTTTTGCTATCTTTATTTGCTTCCTGAAAATATCAATTTGAACTTCCTTTGGTGAAAAATTATAATGAAAATCAAGCCCTATCTCTCCAATTGCTACAACCTTTGGGTGATAGCTTAACTCCTCTATCTTTTCAAGCGACTTCTCATCCGCTTTTGATGCATCGTGAGGATGAAAACCAACACCAGCGTAAACGAAGTCATATTTTTCGGCAAGCTCAATCGCCTTAACACTTGTTTCAAGATCTGTGCCAGGGCAAATTATATATTTAACCCCTGCATCAAGCGCTCTTTTCAAAACCTCATCGCGGTCAGAATCGTAACTGTCCCAATAAATATGTGCGTGTGTGTCAATCAGCATTTAAAGCTCCCAAATTTATTTTTCAAGCCACTCAAGGAAAACTTTATCAAAAAGTTCGGGATTTAATTTAACCTTATCGTAATGTCCCGAAATTAATCTCTGTCTCAATGCCTCATATAAAGTCACAGCACAGGCAACTGAAACATTTAAACTTTGAACCATTCCAAACATTGGAATCATGAAAATTCCATCCGCTTTCTGGCTTGCTTCATCAGAGACGCCACGATGTTCATTCCCAAAAACAAAAGCGACTTTTTGAGTGAGGTCAAGTTCATAAAGCGATTTTGAACCTTCAACGAGCTTCGTCGCATAAATTTTAAATCCTTCATCTCTCAAAGTATTATAACAATCATCAATGCTTTTAAAATTTCTTCTGTAAACCCATTTCATCGTTCCAGCACTTGACTTTTTACCTATGTCGGGAAATTGTTCAATCGTATAAACGAGATTTATCATAAAGACGCCGACAGCATCACATGTCCTTATAATTGCGCTTACATTGTGAGGGTCGTGAATGTTCTCAACCACAACCGTCAAATCATCTTGCCTATGCGATAGGACATATTTTATCCTTTCAATTCTTCGCTCAGTTCTCAAGTTTCATCCCTTTTAATTTGTAACAAAGCAACTGCTGAAATGACAAAAATCGCGCCGATCAATTGAATCAAGGATAATTTTTCCTCAACTATGACCCAAGCGGAAATTATCGCTACAACAGGTTCAAGCGTACTTGTGATTATGGCGGATGAGGGTTGAACGAACTTTAATCCTGTGAAATAGAAAAAATACGGGATTAAAACGGAAATCATAGCGAAAATAAAGAAAACAAGCCAATCCGAAAGTGAAAAATCCGAATTTAAAATTTTCCAGGGCGGATTAAACATAAGCCAGAAAATCCCAGCGAACATCAAAGAAAATGTCAAACTCCCCCAGACATTATGTCCTTGCCCGACTTTTTTACCATACACATTGAAAAACGCCCAACATAGAGCCGATCCAACACCACTTATCAAACCGATTTTGCTCAAGTTCAAAAATTGGACATCAAAGATGCGGACGACAAATGCACATCCCAAAAGCGATAAAAACATCGCCAACAACTTTATCGGAGTAATTCCTTCGCTCTTGCTCAAAACGCCATACAGCACAACAAGCACAGGCGCTGTGTATTGCATGATTATCGCAGTTGCGACATTTATCTCGTTCAATGTGAAATAATAAGTGAAATTTGAACCGGCAATTCCAATAACCCCAAGCAATGCAAACCGTAAAATATCTCTTTTCGGGACTTTGAGATTTTCCCTTTTAAAAATGGAAAGGAAAATAAACAAAACGACGAATGAAAGCGTTGATCTCATCTGAACAAGGGTCAAAAGATCAACATTGTGCTTAAACAAAAACTTTGCAAATGTCGCTGAAAATCCCCAAAATAAAGTAGCCATAATTATGCTCATATAACCAAGTAGATTCCCAGACCTCAACTTTCTCTGGACTTTTGTTCATAATATCTCGCCATTTCCTCATTCCCGATGGCTCTATGAAGCAAACACAAGCGTTGAAAAATCGGTTTAGGAACCCTTACATATTTCAATCCCTCAGTTAAAAATTCAATCAATGTCTCGGCGGGTGGAATATTAAGATCCGGGTCATAGCAATCAGCAGCATCAAGATAGGGGTCTAATTCATCTGGTTTTACTTGTGATGCCCTTTTGTAATACCGCAGAGCTCCTTCGTAATTATCAAACTTTGAATGAACGACTTCAAACACGCTTGCAAGCCACATATAAACATCATATGCAATTGAAGGGAATTCATTTGCTATTTTTTCCCCGAACATCGCAATTGCCTCAGCTGATAAAGAATTGTTCCAGAAAAGCAACCTGTAAAGTTCAATATCTTCAATCCTTTGCCTTATCGCCTCCTCAACCGCATCAAAAATCTCATTGAAATCCTCAGAGTTGATAAAGCGATTTCGTATTTCTTCGTAAGATAAATTTTTTTCCATCAAAAGGGTCTATTTTATCAAGACCATTTTTTTCGCCTGGACAAAATTTCCATCTCGGCTGAAAAATTCAAGCCGATAGAAATAAACTCCAGAACTTAAATTAACGCTATCAAATTTTAATTTCAACTGATATCTGCCTTTTCTTTGAAAATCATTAGCAGCGATTAAAACCTCTCGCCCAAGAAGGTCAAATACCCTTAACCTTACAAAACCATCAGAGGGAATTGCATAACTTATATTTGTTTCCATATTGAAAGGGTTGGGATAATTCTGAGATAGCTCAAAATCTAAATCCTGCTCGTCTCTCAATAAGGCGAAGGTTATCAAACTTGACCCCCCGTTTTGTTTATACCTTGCAACAAACTCCTGAAGGTAAAGATTTACAACAAGTGTATCCCAAATTATTATGATGTTTTCATCATTTGAACTTTCAGCGCTATTGCTCCAGTTATATGAGCCAGTTATCAAAATCGGTTCAGAATAAATATGCGTCGGATCAATAAGACAATACTTGTGATGAAATTGAGCTGACCTATCGGTATCAATTAAAACTTCTGAAAAAGAGCTCAAAAAACTATATTGACTCCCCTGATCTGTGTTATTATCCAGTATCCCTTTAACTATAACGCCGTTATCGGATCTACTCTTCAAAGTTGAGGCAAGGTCATTTCTGGTAAATGTAAGAAGCGCATAAAAAATTGATTTATCTGCCGTTAAAAGCACTCTATTAATTTTTGAGGCGATTTTATCGCTTGGGCTGAAATAAACCTCAACCCTCTTACCTTTTATATTGAAGACATGTGGTGTATTATCGGTTTTATTTATCCCAAATTTTGCATTCGCTACATTTGGAGTGTCACCGTAGCCACCCCACATCTCTTCAAATTCCCTTGTAAAGGCGCCAGCAAGCGCTCTGTCTTGAATTTCAATCACATTTTGAAAATCATTATAAGTCCCTTGAACTGTTGCGTTCCACGAACCAGTCCAAACCCAATCATCAGCCCAACTTGAACTGTCCCGATAATCAAAAACTGCAAATTTATTATGCATTATTCCACCGCTATAACGGCTTGCAAGAACTGGGATGCCAGCATTTATGAGGTCTCTAACAGGAGCGTTATTAATTTTTGAGCTGTCAATTATAAATCTTATCTTCACCCCCCTTGATTTCGCACTTATCAACGCATTTGCAATTTCCCTGCCAACCCTGCCCTGTGTGTCTGTGCTTAAATTGTAAAAACAGATGTCAATTGAATACCTCGCCTGGTTTATCCGTTGAATTAACTTGTCTTTTAAATTAACATCACCTTGCGCCTTCATCCAAATGCCAACCGTCGTATCAACGCTTTTATTGAAATAAACATTGATTTGTCCCGTTGATCTTGAGTCAGAAGAGGTTGAAGATATAAAAGCCACGGAGTCGCTAATGACGCCATAAGAAGCTAACTGAACATAATAAATCGTTGCTGGCTCAAGCCCAGTTATTCTAACCTCGTGAAATTTTGTTTTCACCGTGTCAACAAATTCTCCGATCTCATACATCGGCGTTTTCCCTATTTTAACCCTTGAATCGGAAAGGGAAAATGTCTGCCAGGCGAAAACAATTTGAACTGAATCAACATATTTCTCATAAGGTGGGTCTTTTAATATCTGTGCCTGAAGATTATAAACCAGAAGGGTTAGAAAAATTAATCTACACATTCACGCTCAAATTTTATTTTGCTCAATAAGTCCCCTTTATCCATCCACCATCAACTGGGATTGTCGCTCCGGTTATATAACTTGCTTTCTCAGAGGCGAGGAAAACAACAAGGTTTGCAAGTTCCTCCGGATCAGCTAATCTACCAAGCGGGATATCCTTCGCAAGCTCATTTTTTACTTCCTCAAAACTTCTGCCTGTGCTTTTAGCGTTTTGTTCAATCACAAACTTAACTCTGTCCGTCAATGTATATCCGGGGGCAACATTGTTAATCAAAATGTTATACTTTGCAAGTTGAAGAGCGAGCGTCTTAGCAAGACCAACGACTGACATACGAATTGAATTTGACAAAATCAATTCATCTATCGGCTGTTTAACTGTAACCGATGTTATATTTATTATCCTTCCCCATTTCTGATTTTTCATAAAAGGTAAAACTTCCCTTATCAATCTAACCGTGCTCATGAAGTTCAATTTGAACGCGTTTTCCCAGTCGTCATCTGTGAAGTTCTCAAAATACCCAGCCGGGGGTCCTCCAGCGTTCGTCACAAGTATATGAACTGTGCCGAAATTTTTGATCGTCTCCTCAACAAGATTTTTTATATCATTTGGATTGGTCACATCTGCCTTAACAGCAAGGACATCGTTATTTGAATTATTTTTAATCTCATCTTTTGCTTTTTCAAGTTCAACTTCGTTTCTTGCACAAATCACGACTTTGGCACCTTCACGAGAAAGACCAAGGGCACATGCCTTCCCAAGCCCTTTACTTGAAGCGGTTACTATGGCGACTTTTCCCTCAAGCCCAAGTTCCATTTGCCAGTTTAAAATTTTATTTTTATTGACTTGAAAAATTGTATCTTCTCCTTGTCTGTCATCCTTTTCAATTTATCCGAGCTTTTTGCTACTTCATTATTCCAAGTGCTTATTATCTTACGCAGAACTTTTTTGTACTCATTTTCCGAATCAAATTTGTCTTTGCCTTTTTGCTTGAGATACTCATCAATTTTAATATCGCTGAAACGTATAAAATCAAAAATGGGGATTGGGCTTTTAACTTTCTTTACTTTCCCAGAATCAATTTTTTTGAGATAGTATTTCGCCCTTCTGTTTTTGGGATAAATTTTAAGCGCTTTTTTCCACGACTTTATCGCATCCTCATACATGCCAAGCTTATAAAAGGTCTCGCCAAGTGCTGTATAAGCATCGGATGTCCAATTTTTCTCCTTCGGGAGATAGTTTTCTATCGCCTTGTAAAATTCCTCAATCGCCTTGATATAATCTCCCCTTTCATAATGAAGCAAACCAATATGGTAATGCGTATCGGGATAGTCAGGGTCTAACTTTAAAGATTTCTTCAAAACGGACATCGCTTTGTCAAAATCCCCTTTAAGACGATAAGCAATTGCTAAAAGATTATAAGCCTCTATATCGTTAGGGTTGTCTTGAATTAATGACTCTATAAATCTTATCGCCCCGGGGATATCCCCACTGTCAAGTTTTTTCTCTATAACGCTGAGGATATAATCTCTGTTAAGCATTGAGATTTCTTCCTGAAAAGTTTATTTTAATTGTTGCTTAAAATTTCAACCAAGCCAACTCTTATCATCATAACTGCGATCGCAGCTAAAAAAAGCGACGCAACTTTTGCAAAAGCTCTTGAACCTGCATTTCCAAGAATTTTTATGACATAACCAGAATTTGCAAACACAATCAAAACCAGTATTAAATTAATAAAAATTGAAAACATAGTCAAAAATATCCCGTATGTATCAACTAGAAGAAGTATTGTCGTCAAAGCAGCAGGACCGATTATCAAGGGAGTGCCAATTGGAACAACACCGATAGATGTCTCTTTTCTCTTTCTTTCCTCAGTTGAAAACAGAAGGTCTGAAACAGCAAGGACAAGAAGTATAATTCCACCACCTATTCTAAAATCAGTTATAGTTATACCGAGAAATGTAAAGATGGGTCTGCCAGCTAAGGCGAAAATAACCGCAACAACGAGAGCGGTAAGCGTTGACTCAACCGCCAATTTTTTCCTTTGCCTGTCGCTCATCCCTTCGGTCAAAGATATGAAAATTGGGAGAATACCGAGGACATCAATAGCAACAAAAAGTGGCACAAAGGAAAGCAAAAATTTTGTCCATAGGGGGGTGACTGCGAACATCAAAATTGAGATTTTGTTTTTAAGATTACCCCTTAAAAATACAATGCGATGACCTAAATTTGCAAATTGATTTTTTTTAAATTAAATTCGGAAAAACAAAAGTAACTGGGAAGGATGGCTGGAGTTTTAGAAACAACGGTTGAACTTGAGGAGGAAATTTTGAGGTTAAAAAAGGAACTAAACGCCGTTATCCTTGCCCACTATTACCAAGAATCTGAAATACAAGACCTCGCCGATTACGTTGGGGATAGCCTTGAACTTTCAAGACGAGCTAAGGAAACAAATGCCGATGTGATTGTCTTCGCTGGGGTATATTTCATGGCTGAAACGGCTAAAATTTTAAATCCCGATAGAAAAGTCCTCATCCCAGATGTTGAAGCCGGGTGTTCCCTGGCGGACAATTGTCCAGCCGATCTTTTCAAAGCCTGGAGAGAAGCACACCCGGACCATATAGCGGTCACTTATATAAATTCCTCCGCCGAGGTCAAAGCCCTAAGCGATATAATTGTCACATCAAGCAACGCAGAAAAAATCATAAGGCAAATCCCAGAAGACAAGCCGATACTATTTGCCCCAGACAGAAACCTCGGTAAATACTTAATGAAGAAAACAGGCAGAAAAATGGTCCTTTGGCAGGGAACTTGTATAGTTCACGAGACATTCAGCGAAAGAAAAATTCTTGAACTTAAACTTCAATATCCTGAGGCAAAGGTAATAGCACATCCTGAATGTGAAGACCCAGTCCTTGAAAAAGCTGACTTCATTGGTTCAACAAGCGCACTTTTAAGATATGTCCAATCAAGTCAAGATAAGGTCTTTATAGTTGCAACCGAGCCGGGGATAATCCATCAAATGAAAAAATCTTGTCCAGATAAAATTTTTATCTCAGCCCCCTCCGATTCTGGATGCGCTTGTAATGAATGCCCGTATATGAAGAAAAATACGCTTGAAAAACTCTACCTTTGCATGAAAAATCAACAACCCGAGGTAACTCTCCCACAAGAGATAATTGAAAAAGCACTTATCCCACTAGAAAGAATGTTTGAAATGAGCAAATAAATTTTTTAAGCAGAAGGGGGAAATGAAACCATATCCTCAAAGAACATTGCGAAATCTCGTAAATCTCTTGAAATATCATCTAAATGTAAATTTTGAAGTCCCAATCCCAAAAATAATCCTCGCAAAATCAGCCCTTGAATACGCAAGTTTATATCAATTCGGTCACCCCGATAAAAAACATTGGCTCAAAACAGCGACATATGTAAAAGAGATTAACTCAGAGGCAAGCTCATTTTACAACAATGCGGATAAATCAATCGTCATAAGAGATTACACTTTGATTGACGGAGAGGAACATCTGATACCTGAATACGTCCCAATCCCAATTGACATAATTTTGCACGAACTGATACATCACATCCAATATCTTACAGGTGGAACTGGAAGCTGGGCAATTTTTTATGAGGGATGGACAGAGATAATGATAAACCTATTAACAGGGGATTACCTTGACAGATCGTATAGGAAAGAGACGGCAATTTCATTTTCACTTGCGGTTGCATTTTCTGGAAGCGAGATAAACGCAATAAACACGATAAGACGCTACCACACGCACACAAAGAAAAATTTTTATGTTCTCAGTCTAATAAGAAAAAGTAAAATTTTATCTGGCTTAGGACTTAAACCGAAAAAATTCCTTGACATGCTTGATGAAACGCTTGACATAAATCAATTTGACTTCCTCGCCGAAAAAATTAAGATTTACAGCTTTTCCGCCTATAGAAATGCAATTGAGAAATTAAGAAAAACATTGCTCGTAAATCATATTGAGGTCTTCCCAAAAAGAAACGAGATTTACAATTTTTGAAACCTCATTACTACAATCTCTGTTTTTAAAATTGACATCTTTCAAAAATAAAATTTGGAGAAACGCTATGAAGATAATGACTTTCTTTCTCACCATACTTTTCGCCCTATCAATTTCGGCATCTGCTCAGGAAGGGGTTAAAACAGCAAAAATCACTGTCAAGGGAATATCATGTGATAATTGCTTAGACGAAGTGAAGGAGGCGCTTGTCAATGTTAAAGGCGTCAGCTCTGTTGAATTTGAGAAAACGGATTTCAAGAATCATCTTGGTATTGTCAAGGTAAGCTATAACCCCAAGCAAGTAAACCAAGACAAACTTGCCGAAGCAATAAATGAAGCAGGATTTGAAACAAATTTACAGACCGAGAAGAAAACAGAAAAAGTTGAGGGAACTGTAACGAAGATAAACGTAAAAGGAATTGAATGCGGTGGATGTGCTAAAAGCGTTGAGAACTCCTTGAAAAAGGTTGACGGTGTGAAAAGCGTTGAATTTGAGAAGAAAGATTATAAGAAAAAGGTTGGCGTTGTTAAAGTAGTTTATGATCCAGAAAGAGTAAAAGTTAAAGACCTTGAAGATGCTATCCTAAAGGTTGGATTTGAGGCAAATAACAGGAAGCCAGAGAAAAAACATGAGATGAAACATTAAAAAAACAGGGGCACCGAAAGGTGCCCCTTTTAATTTTAATTTGGCGCTATCTGCAAGCGCCAATTATCATCCCTTATCTCGTTGCGCTTGGTTGAATGAACAAGGATATAATCAGAAAATCCCGACTTATCAACGAAGACAAATTCAACCCCACCCTCAATGTTGTGGTAATACCATATCTCATACGGCTTACTGTCAATTTCATTTGGATGCCTTTCGTATTCATCAGGCGGACCATACATTATATAAACCCTGCCCCTATCAGTTCTCCATCCCTCTTTATTCCCGACGCTGAAATGCCGATTGGCATACTCAACCCGCTTAAAGTATTCAACTTTTAGCTCGTTTATAGGTGTTGTCTTATCTGGGTCACGCTTTCCCCAAAATTCAGCCAAAAACTTTCGCTTTGCCTCTTCACCTTTAAGCTGTTTATATCTGTTAACCTCCTCCTGTGTTGCTATATATCTTGCTATAGCAAATTCCTTGTCCAGCTCCTGTTCAGACATCCCAGCATACTCAGAGGCGATGTCATAGCCACCATAAATTTGAAATGAGTCAGCAACAACGACATTCGGGTTGTAAATGTAAAACCTTTTTGAAGAACTTACACCTTTATTTTCAACCGTGTCAATGGCGATAAGGACAAAGCGATATGTCCCGGTTGGTAAATTCGCTAAGTTAACAGTTCCAACTTCAACCACAGCATTTGCTTGTGTCTTTACACGAATTTTTCTCCCACTTTTAACTATGCTTCCAAGCGAATTATAAATCCTCCACTCAACAACATATTTGTCATGAGCTATAACATTGACATTGTAAATTTCAGAATAATAATAAAGCACAGGCAAACCGAGACCATAGATCAAACTCGGGTTGGGTATAACTTCAAATGTGTTTTTGTAAAATATGCTCTCACGATTATCGGATGGATAAATACTTGAACAAAATTGAACATCGCTTAACCATAGTTTATCCGAAGGGATTTCATTTATTACCGCTCGGACCACAACACTATCAGATCTTGAAAGATTGTTCAAATCCCGAGCTATAACTATAAATTGATATTTCCCCGGCTCCACAAGAAAGGCAGTAGCACCGATTAAATTTTTGTTCGGGTCAATCTTTGCGGTGTCTTCAATCTCAATTGGTATCTTCCACGCCTTTCCTTGAATTATCGTGTCCCTTTGAACATCCTTAACGAGAACTTGGATAACTATACCACCTTTGAAACCACTCTCATACTTGACAAACTCAAGTTGTTTATGCTGAAAGGAATAATAAACCTCAACATAGCTGTGACTTTGGTCATACTTAAAAGATGCATAATCCACATTTAACCTTAGATGGTCTTGCCCCAAAAGTTGTGAGGCAAAAAATAGGAAAAATAAAATTCTCCACATGGCTTTGAAATGATATTTTTTCTTTCCGATTTATTTTAATCAAAAAATGCGAAAATATCAAACCCACTCAAAAACAAAAAAGCCCCGCATTCGCGGGGCAATCGGATTCTCAATTCTCAGCATACTTAACAGAACATCCATACGGTTTTGAAACCTGAACGCTCACAGGTTTTCCATTTAAAATTTCATTCAAAGCATTCCTGACATAATTTACTTTCTCTTTCTTCTCACCTCTGGGGTCATCGTCAATCGCTCCATTATAAATGAGCTTTCCATCTTTACTAATTATAAACATATGTGGCGTCGTCTTGGCATCAAACAATTTCCCAACTTTTCCGTCCGGGTCAAGCAAATATGCAGTATAAACTGCTCCCCATTCTTTGTAAATTTTCTCAAGCTCCTTCGCATCGCGATAATCCCTGTGCTTCGGATTAGTTGAATTGATTATAATCCAAACAACGCCTTTCTCTGTGAATTCCTTTTGAACGCTTTGCATAATCTTCTCTCTATAAACACGCTGAACAAACGGACAATTTGGATTAGTCCATTCAAGTACAACAATTTTGCCTTTGAAATCAGAAAGTTTAACGACCTTGCCATTTAAATCATTCAAGCTGAAATCTGGGACAACACTCCCAATTTCAACTTTATCTCCGAAAGAGACCGTAAGAAAAGGAAAAATTAACGAAAATCCAAATATTTTTAGTATCGTCATTTTATCCTCTCAATTTGTTTTTGTTAAATCAAGTTTTACTTCATAACCTTTACCATTTAAGACGAGCACCCCACTTAAAAAGTTCACTCTATCACCTTGACTTGTAGGCGTAACCGAAACCTCAAGAATCCCATCTTTAACTTTGATGCTTTTAAAATCAATCAAAAACTTGTCCATCTGCTCAGGATAAAAATCAACGATTTTTGTCGCAAGGGAACCGCCAAACTTGACCCTGACAATATCACTTTTTCCTTTTCGCTCAACCTTCAAGCTTTCAATTTTCAAGCCAGATTTTTCAAATGGTTGTGGGAGCATTTTAGCATACTTTTCAATTTTAGAACGCCACTGATTATTTGCTTTTATAACTTTCAATTGAACACTTGCTCTCCCGGGTACGCAACTTTCACTGCACACAACCCAACTTACCTTCGCTTTGACAAGGTTTTCAATTTTAAATTTATCTCTTGATGTAACCTCAACAGGTATTATCAAAACAACTTCATTAAAATAGCCATATGATATAACATTTTCATGGTCAATCTTCTGGGGCAACGGGAACAAAATATTTCCAGCTTTAAGCGACGATGGCAAATTTAACTCAACACTTGGTGCTAACCCTGCGTCCCCGGGATTTTTCCAGTATATATACCAACCTGGCTTTATAGAAAAACGAACACCAAGATTAAACCTATCTGAAACGCCATCATAATCAGATATAAGCTCAACATTGACGATTTTTTCGCCCAATGATTGTGCCAAAGTGAAAAAAGGAAAAGCGAAAAGGTTAGAGAACAAAATGATGAGAATTTTAAACTCCAAGCTCTTCATACATCTGCTCAATTAAGTTTTTATATTTCTGTTCAACAACCTTTCTTTTAACCTTCAATGTAGGCGTCAACTCACCATCTTCAATCGTGAAAGGTTTATCAAGCAATCGGAAATTTCTTATATGTTCGTGTTGGGCAAGCTCTTTATTTATTCGCTTAATCTCCCTCTCAAATAACCTGTAAATCTCATCCCGATGCAGAAGTTCTTTATCATCTTGAAATGAGATTCCATTTTGCTTGGCATAATCCTTAATTGCTTCAAAATCCGGGACTATCAATGCGGTTAAAAATGGTTTCCCTTCACCTATCACGACAACCTGATCAATGTAATTTGATTGAGCAAGCAAACTTTCAATTGGTTGCGGAGCGATATTCTTCCCGCCAGAGCTCACAAAGATATGCTTCTTTCTATCCGTTATCACAAGAAATCCATCCTCATCAAAATAACCGATATCACCAGTGTGAAACCATCCATCTTTATCTATAACTTCAGCGGTTGCTTTTGGATTGTTATAATAACCGAGCATGACATTTGGACCGCGAGCGAGGATTTCGCCATCTTCAGCAATTTTTATCTCAACCCCAGGTATTGGTTTCCCAACAGTTCCAAATTTATAATCATCAAGGCGATTTACAGTTAAAACTGGTGATGTCTCGGTTAAACCATATCCTTCAATTATCTTTATCCCAAGCGCTTCAAAAAATTCGCCAAGTTCTTTAGCAAGAGCTGCTCCACCGGAGACAAAAAATTTAATCCTTCCACCCGTTCTCGCTTTCAGTTTTGAAAAGACAAGTTTATCCGCAAGCGCATATTGAGATTTTAACCACGCGGGAACCTTTCCCCTTTTTGATGCTTGAACATATTTTTTTCCAACATCAAGAGCCCAATAAAAAATTTTCTTTCTCAAGGCAGGACCCGACTCAACTCCTTTTATTATCCTGTTGTAAAGTCGCTCAAATAATCTCGGAACTGATGTCATAACTGTTGGCTTTACTTCAAGCAAGTTTTGAGCGATTGTATCAATGCTTTCAGCCAGAGCAACCACTCCACCACAAGCAAAAGCTGCATAAAAACCAGCCATTCTCTCAAATGAATGCGAAAAAGGCAAATATGAAAGAAAAGTATCCTCTGGAGTCATCGGAACAACTTGCGTCGCGCTCAATATATTTGAAACAAGATTTTTATGTGTCAAGACAACCCCCTTCGGCTCACCTGTAGTCCCAGATGTATAAATTATCGTTAAAATGTCCTCCGGTCTTACCTCCCTTATCATATTTATCCAATAATCGGGATTTTTCGCCTTGAAATCCCTGCCAAGCTCCATCAACTCCCTTAAACTTAAAAGATACCCCGGAGCTGAAATCCCTTTTTCAGTGAAAATTATAACCTTGTCAAGTGTTTCAACATTGTCATAAATTTTTTCAATTTTTGACAATTGCACCTGATTTGAGACAAAAGTCGCCTTAACCCCAGCATCGTTAAATATATATTCAATTTGCTTATATGTCAAAGTCGGATAAACTGGAACATCAATTATTCCAGTTGTTGTCATCGCGAAATCAACAATTATCCATTCAATTCTATTTTCTGAGACAATTCCAACTTTATCTCCTTTTTTCAATCCAAGTGCAGCAAGTCCGCATGCGGTCAACTCAACCATCTCTCTCAACTCTTTATAAGATAACGGTTTATAAACCCCAGCAACTTTGTAAAGATAAGCCGGTTTTTCAGAATCAATGAAATGTCTTGTTATGACATCAAACATTTCTGCAATTGTTGAAAATGGCTTGACAACAGGCATAGCTTCCTCCTTGTTAGTTTTTTGATTAAATTCTTTCAATAGCTGCTATAGCGACAGCATAATTATGGGAATGAGATATTGAAATATGAACCAAACAGGAGCTTAACTCATTTTTGAGCTTGTTGTGGAAAAGAGCTATAGGTTTTCCTGTTTTATCGCTCAAGACCTCAACATCTCGCCACCTAAAAATTCCACCCCAACCTGTAGATATTGCCTTGCTTATTGCTTCTTTCACAGCAAATCTGCCCGCAAGGTGCTGGTAGGAATTTTTCTTTGAAAGGCAGTAATCTATCTCTCGGTCGGTAAATATTTTCCTAAGAAAATGCTCCCCCCATCTGTCCATCACCCTTTTAAACCTATCAATCTCAACTATGTCAATACCTACACCAATTATCATTCCCATCCATTTTCCTTTTTGATTATATCAATGAGTTCAATTATGTCATTTAGTTCATAATCTGCCTCTGGATTTTGCGTGTTAAATGTATCTCCGTATCTTGCGAATGCGGTTTTCATACCGACTTTTTTTGCCCCAACGACATCTCTTTCTGCCCAATCACCAACCATAATTGCCTCCTGCGGTTCAACCCCTAAAAGTTCAAGCGCCCTTAAAAAAGGAGCAGGACTTGGCTTTCTTTCACCAGTGTCATCAAAAGTTATCACATGGTCAAAAATATGATGAAAATTCAAATAACACAACCTTAACCAGGCCTCCCTTGCTGGAGCATCTGAAATAACAGCAAGTTTCAAGCCCATCTTCAAAAGCGTCGTCAAAGTCATATAAACGTGCGGATACGGAACAAGAGCTGCCTCACGAGCTCTCCTATACGCAACAACACCAGCAGAAAGAATTTTATAATCAACCCTACCGTAAATCTCCATTAAAAAATCATCAAATACCTGCTGATACTCTATCCCCTTTTGTGCGTAAATCCTGTCAATCCTTTCCTTTGCCTCTTCAGGGGAAATTTTTAAACCAGCATCAATCATCGCACTTATAGCTGCATCAATCGCCTGCCTTTTCATAGTCATAAAATCAACAAGCGTATTATCAAGGTCAAAAATCACTGCCTTTATCATCTCGTTCGGGTTCTTTTAATTTCACAATTGACTCTACACCCAAAATATAACTCAAATGCCCAAAACCTGCAATATGACCCTTACAAACAGGAGCTATAACGCTATGTCTTCTAAACTCTTCCCTTGCGTATATGTTAGAAAGGTGAACTTCTACAACAGGAATTTTAAGCGCTAAAACAGCGTCTCTTATCGCATACGAGTAATGTGTGAAGGCACCCGGATTTATCACAACACCATTAAAGTCAGAGTCAACGATTGAATTCAACTTGTCAACTATTTCCCCTTCGTGATTTGACTGAAAGAACTCAAACTCAACATTTGGAAATTCCTTAATCAAAGTTTGATTTATTTGCTCAAGCGTCATATTTCCATAAATTTCTGGCTCCCTTTTCCCAAGTAGATTTAAATTTGCCCCGTGAATTACAAGTATTTTCATTACTGAGTAATTTTTAATTTTGCGATTTCATCCTCTATTATGCTTTTAATGTTCTCATCCATCAATTTCTCATCAACGCCGATCTCCAAAATGCTCTGCGCTAAAAGAGAAATTCTCTTCTGCACATTGGCAAGCTTGTTTATAACTATCATCCTTTTCTCTTTCAAAACGCAATATCCACCTTCAAAATCTCCCTTCTCATATTTCAAAGTTATCCCAAGACCCTGAATGAATTTCTCAAGCTCCTCAAGTATCGCCTCGGGTTTTCGCTTCCTCATAACGCTGTGAATATTTAGTTATATAAGAGATACTTCTGTCTGATGCCTAAAAATTTTTTTAACTCGCTCTCCCAAGTTTTTATAATCTCCTCAGGCTTTTTACCCTCATCTATCATCAATCTAATTTTATCTGTGCCCCACAACCTATCTTGACCAGCGGTTCTCCATTTAAATTTATCCGGGTAAAGTTTTTTCAACGCATAAAGTATATAAACACCAACTTTAACTGGCTCAAACTTTTCCCTGTCATAAACATTTAGATAAATCCCGCCACATCTTTCACCTTCATATTTTGGGTCAACCGTCACCTTTTCTATATCAGTTGGGATAAAACTAATCGGCTCAAACCTCACACCCGGAAGGTTATAAGAGTTAAGTTCATTCGCAAGTTTACTACCATCAATCCAAGGTGCACCAATCCATTCAAATGGATGCTGAGTTCCTCTGCCCTCAGAGACATTTGTCCCTTCAATAAAACAAGTTGCTGTATAGACAATAGCGGTTTTCAAAGTCATCATATTCGGCGATGGCTTTATCCACGGAAGCCCAGTTTGATCAAACCACAATTTCCTTGAATAATTCTCCATTTTTATAACTGTCAAATCTGCTTTCATACCATTTTCAAGCCATGCCTCTTCGTTAAACATCTTTGCAAGTTCGCCAACCGTCATCCCATGCGCAACGGGTATCGGGTGGAGCCCAACGAAAGATTTAAACCTCGGTTCAAGTATAGGACCATCAACATAAACACCACGAACTGGATTTGGTCTATCAAGGACGATAAACTTCTTTCCCATCTCTGCACACGCCTCCATACAATAGCTCATGGTTGAGATATAGGTATAAAACCTCGCCCCAACATCTTGAATGTCAAAGATCAAAACATCAATATCTTTAAGCATTTCTGTCGTTGGCTTCTTTACTTCACCGTAAAGCGAAAATACAGGGATGCCCGTCTTCGTATCAACACCATGAGAAATACTTTTACCATCTGGGACTTCACCCCTTATGCCATGTTCAGGTCCAAAAAGCGCAACAACTTTAACATCTTCAATCTCATTTAAAACATCAACTATATGCCGACCGTCAGGCAAAATTCCAGTGTGATTTGTGACAATGCCTATCTTTTTACCTTTGATTAAATCAAGATGCTTTTCAATTAAAATTTCTGCACCGATTTTAACTCGGCTTTGCTGAGAAAATGCCAAAGTAATGGCTATAAGGTTCAACACGATAAATTTTCTCATGTTTCATTTG
Organism: Candidatus Thermokryptus mobilis; assembly: GCF_900070205.1. NCBI lineage: Bacteria > Pseudomonadati > Candidatus Kryptoniota > Candidatus Thermokryptus > Candidatus Thermokryptus mobilis. The sequence goes on from NZ_FAOO01000015.1 coordinate 29,853, forward strand.
CAATTAATTCATTTTGAGAAAAGAAAAAGGATATTTCTATTTTTGCATTTTCAACAGAATCAGAACCGTGGACTATATTCTCTTGTTTGTTATCTGCATACAATCTACGGATAGTTCCTTCTTCAGCTTCTTTCGGGTCGGTTGCGCCTATCAACTTTCTGAAATCATCAACAGCGTTTTCCTTCTCAAGGACAAGCGCAACAATTTTGCCCGAACTCATAAAATTCACGAGATCGTTATAGAAATGCCTTTCGCGATGCACATAATAAAAAGCCCTGGCTTGTTCCGGTGTTAACTTTAACATCTTCATAGCTACTATTTTAAAGCCCGCAGATTCAATGTGCGATATTACCTTCCCGACCAAATTTTTTCTGACACAATCAGGTTTCAGAATCGCAAGTGTCCTTTCCAAGTTCAACCTCCAAATTTTGTTTTTCTATTACTTTTTCCTTTTACTTGCCTTCTTTGACTTTTTTGATTTTACGGTTTTCTTTCTTGACGACTTCACTTTAGCAGTATCCATAACAAAAACTTTTCGCTTTGGTCTTTCACCGAGAACTTTTTTAACCGTTTCCCCTATAACAGCTGGATTTTCTATTACATGAATTCCTGCCTCAGACAATGCTTTCATCTTCTCTTGAGCCGTTCCTTTGCCACCTGAAATTATAGCTCCGGCGTGTCCCATCCTTCTTCCAGGCGGTGCTGTTCTCCCTGCGATAAATCCGAAGACAGGTTTGTCAACATAATTTTTAACAAATTCAGCTGCCTCTTCCTCCGCCGTTCCACCTATTTCACCTATCATAACGATCGCCTCGGTCTCCGGGTCCTCATTGAAAAGCTTTATTATATCCGTAAATTTTGAGCCTATCACTGGGTCACCACCTATCCCAACCGAAGTTGATTGACCAAAACCCAGCTCCGTCAATTGTTTCACTGCCTCATAAGTCAAAGTTCCACTTCTTGAAACAATACCGATCGTTCCTTCTTTATGAATAAACCCCGGCATTATCCCCACTTTCGCTTTTCCAGGGGAGATCACACCCGGGCAATTTGGTCCAATTAACCTTGAACTTGTGTGTTTTAGATATTCATAAACTTGGATCATATCTTTCGCTGGGATTCCTTCGGTTATACAGACGATCAATTCAATTCCAGCATCTGCTGCTTCAATTATCGCATCTGGTGCAAACGGTGCTGGGACGAAAATTATTGATGTGTTCGCGCCTTCTTTTTCAACGGCTTCTCTAACAGTGTTAAATATCGGAATTTTCCCGTCAAACAAAGTTCCACCTTTGCCTGGGACAACGCCAGCAACGACATTTGTTCCGTATTCAATCATTTGCCTTGTGTGAAATGAGCCCTCACCACCTGTTATACCTTGAACGACAAGGCGGGTGCTTTTGTCAACAAGTATTGCCATTTTATTCTACGAGTTTGTTTTTAAAACAAATAACCTTGACCTTCATAAATTTTTATTCTTTTCTGAGCGAGTTCCACATATTCTGGGACTATCTCGTAACCAACATAAAACCTTCTTGATTTTAAAGCTGCAATCGCAGTTTGACCACTTCCCATAAATGGGTCCAACACTACCTCTCCTTCAAAGGTATAGAGCTGAATTAATCTATAAGGTAGTTCAACAGGAAAAGGAGCCGGATGACCTATTTCTTTTGCAGATACGGCTGGGAATGTCCATACGCTTTTTGTGAATTCAAGAAACTCCTCACGGGAAATAGTGCTTTTCCTATTGAATGGATTCTGCCTTGCGAATGTATCTTTTGAAAAGACAAGAATATACTCGTGTTGATCTCTTAAAGTAGGATTTTTTGCTGAAAGCCAAGAACCCCAAGCGGTTGATGGACTCCCTCCACCGGCTTTGTTCCATATAATTTCTCCCCTCATCAAAAAACCAAGATCAAGCATATCTTGTATTATATAAATATGTAAAGGCAAATAAGGTTTTCTTCCCAAATTTGCAACATTGATGCATAACCTTCCGCCAGGTACAAGAACTCTCTTTACCTCACTGAAAACTCTTTTTAAAAATTCTCTGTATTCGTTCAGATTAAGGTCTTCATCGTATTCTTTGCCTACATTATAAGGGGGAGATGTCACAACTAAATGGATACTGTTTGAAGGAAGTTCGCTCATATCTTCGCTTGATTTGCAGAAAATCCTATTTAGAAATTCAGCCGGTATTTTGTTCTCAACATACTCAACTGATTTCTCTTTTGGGAGGTCTTGAAATAGCTTACGCGAATAAAAAACTGACGAATCATGATTTACTCTACCCGGTGAGCCAAACGAGCTCGTTTTTGTTCCTATTCTTCTGCCCATATTTCAACCCACCTCTGATATGGCTTATAAATTATCTCTGCACCGATTTCAGGTCTTTCCCAAAAAATATCTATTTTTCTCGTTTGCCGGTGTTCAATTAATCTCTTGATTCCTTCATTACTTATCTCAACACCTCTTGGATTTGTTCCTCTTCTATGGCGGTATATATATCTATTCCTCCCTATTTCTCCAAAAACTTCTCTTTGAACTTCAGATGGAATATAGTAAAATCCACCATCTTTACCCCAAGATACTTCCACAAGCAGCATCTCACTTTTTGGTTCGTAGTTTCTATAAAAATTCTCCACTTTTTCCCAATCAACTGTCCATATAAGTTTTATCCCACTCCCAGAAAACTTTCCAATTCTTTTTGGCAAATTCTTCTTTATTGTTTTTATGGAAACAGGCTTTCCATATAATTCAATGTCAAAATCTTCGGTAGTAATTGGGTTAGGTTTCACATTTTCATATCCGAATTTATAAATCAGGAGTGCTATTATGATTTGTTCTCGCAGAGTCCCGACTTCCATTCCGACTTTGCCAGATTTTGACATTTCAACTTCTGCTATGAAAAGCATATAAGGCAACTTGCGCTTTATCTTCTCAACGATCTTCTCATCTCCGAACATTTGATTTAACTGTTCAATCACTTATTGCCTTCAAAATTTCTTTCAATGAAATCCGAAACCCTTAAAATTGTCCCCTCGTCAAATTGTCTCCCTATTATCTGCATGCCAATTGGCAATCCCTTGCTGTCAAACCCAACAGGAACATTTATCGCTGGAACACCAGCTAGATTGACTGAAACAGTGTAAATATCGGAAAGATACATTTGAAGCGGATCGTCAATCTTTTCACCAAGCTTGAAAGCCGTCGTCGGCGATGTCGGCGTTATTATGACATCCACCTTTTCAAATGCCCTATCAAAGTCCTCTTTTATCAATCGTCTCACCTTTTGTGCTTTACGATAATATGCCTCATAATATCCAGCCGATAAAACATAGGTTCCAAGCATTATCCTCCTTTTAACCTCAGCCCCAAAACCTTCGCTCCTTGACTTAACATACATCTCATATAAACTCTTAACACCCGAAGCTCTATATCCATATCTTGCCCCATCATAGCGAGCAAGATTTGAAGATGCCTCAGCGGTTACAAGTATATAATAAGTTGGGATATTGTATTCGGTATGTGGAAGAGAGATTTTTTCAATTATAGCTCCATTCTCACTTAAAAAATCAATCCTTTTTTGAATCGCCTCCCTTACCTCATCATCAAGCCCCAAGGAAAAATACTCTTCTGGAACACCAACTCTCAAACCCTTCACATCCAAGCCGATGAAGCTTAAATAATCAGGAACTGGAACATCTGCACAAGTTGAATCATTTTCATCACGCCCAGCTATAACCTGTAGGACAAGCGCTATATCTCTCGTTGAATTTGCCAGTGGTCCTATCGTATCAAAAGACGAAGCAAAAGCTACAAGTCCGAACCTTGAAACTCTCCCATAAGTCGGTTTAAGCCCGTAGACCCCACAAAACGAAGCCGGTTGCCTTATTGAACCACCCGTATCAGAGCCAAGAGCAGTCGTACAAAGCCCAACGGCAACCGCAACAGCACTACCACCGCTTGAACCCCCGGGAACTCGCGTCTCATCAAATGGATTCAATGTAGGACCAAAATAAGAATTTTCAGTAGAAGAACCCATCGCAAACTCATCAAGATTCGTCTTCCCAATTATTATCGCATCTTCCTCTAAAAGACGCTCAATCACAGTGGCGTTGTAAAGCGAAATGAAATTCTCAAGTATCCTTGATGCACAAGTGCACCTTTCATCTTTGATGCAAATGTTGTCTTTAACCGCAATGACCATTCCAGCAAGTTTCCCAAATCTACCTTCTTTTATTTTCTTATCAATTTCAATCCCCCTTTCAATCGCTTTATCCTCAAAAACGCTTATAAAAGCGTTTAACCGCTCATAACTCCTTATTCTCTCTATATAACCTTTCACAATGGATTCGCAAGTGAATTTCCCCGATAGAAGACCTTCCCTTATATCATCGTAAGTTAAAACATCAAACCTTTTATGTGTCATTTCCTCTTTGATTTTGTTTTCACCCTTCCTGAGGATTTCTTCACCTCTTTCATCATCCTGGATTTCTTTCGGGATTTGTCCAACCGAACATCCTTTTCCTCAAAACCCAAATTAACACTTTCAACTTTTCTTTCATTTAAATTCTCATCCTTTGAAAACTTTAAATCGTCAAGATCTTTTGGCGCTTCAATCTTGGGTTGCTCACTCACCGAGGATATCTCACCATCAATGTCAATCCCCGTCACACTTTGAATTTCACTTTGAACATCCTGCATTGCCTTCCTAAACTCACGGATTGCCCTTCCTAAGCTTCTCGCTATATCAGGTATTTTCTTCGGTCCAAAGAAAATCAATATGAAAAGAGCTATTACAAGAAGTTCCCCAAATCCAATGTTATCAAACATACAAACACCTCCAAACTAAGCTTGATCTTTCTTTTCCGTCTTCTGCTCAATTTCCTTCGGTTTCTCGTCCTGAGGTTGTTCTTCTTCACGAAGCGCTTTTTTGAACTCCTTTATCCCCGAACCAAGCCCACGAGCAAGCTCCGGGAGACGCCTTCCACCGAAAAGTATCAACAACACAATCAAAATTAACAATAACTCTTGCCACCCAAGCCCAAACATTTCAATCACCTTTGATTTATTTTTGTTCAATAAGAAATTTTCTGACGAAATTTAAAGAATAAATCAAAGAATTAAAAATTTTCGCGCCATCAGTGCAACCAAGCGCGGGATCTGAACACCTCTCGGGATGAGGCATCATCCCAAGAATATTTCCCCCCTCATTTATCACCCCCGCTATGTTGAAAACAGAACCGTTTGGATTTGACGCTTCATCAACATTGCCATTTTTATCACAATATCTGAAAACGATGCGATCCCCCTTTATTAACTCATCAAGCGTTTCATCATCAACATAATAATTCCCGTCACCGTGAGCAATTGGAATTTTTAAGACATCCCCCTTTTTACAAAGTGAGGTAAAAATCGTTTCATTGTTCTCAACCTTGATATAAACATTTTTACAAATAAAACGCAGTGATTTATTCCTCAAAAAAGCCCCTGGCAAAAGTCCCGCCTCAACCAAAATTTGAAACCCATTGCATATCCCGATAACAACCCCGCCTTCATTTGCAAACCTAACGACATCCTTCATCACAGGAGAAAACCTCGCGATAGCCCCAGGTCTTAAGTAATCCCCATATGAAAATCCACCCGGCAAAACCACAACATCAACATCACCAACGGAATCATCCTTGTGCCAAATGAATTTAACATCCTGCTTAAAAATTTCGCTTAAAACATAATAAACATCATGGTCGCAATTTGAACCCGGAAAGACCACAACACCGAATTTAAATTTTCCTTCCAACATTAGACCCAAAAGTTAAATTTTAAATCTTTATATCCTGAATTATTGTATCTTTAAGCCAATTCTTGTCGTCGCGCTCGGGATAATCGGTCGTAAAATGAAGACCGCGACTTTCCTTTCTCATTAAAGCAGAACGAATGATTAAAAGCGCCACAATGGCAAGATTTCTTAATTCAAGTATTTCAGCGGTCACCTTTGTCTTCTTGTAAAATTCCTCAATTTCATCAGCTATAAGTTCAATTCTTCTTTTTGCTCGTTCAAGTCGCAAAGTTGATCTGACAATTCCGACATAATCCCACATCAATTGCTGTATCTCTCTTTTATCGTGCGAAATCAAAACCCATTCCTCAGTGTTAAAAATCCCAGTGTCAATCCAATCTGGTATGTTCGGAAATTTAAAGAAATTTTCCCTGACGAATTTTACGGAGTCAATTGCAGCTCTTTCAGAGAAAACAAGTGCTTCAAGCAAAGAATTGCTCGCAAGACGATTCGCACCATGAACCCCGGTCATAGCAACCTCCCCAGCTGCATACAGACCAACTATTGAAGTCCTGCCCCAAAGGTCAGTGACAACACCACCGCAAGAGTAATGTGCAGCTGGAACAACAGGAATTGGCTCCCTTGTGATGTCAATTTTAAATTCAAGACACTTTTCATAAATGTGTGGAAACCTATCCTTCACACTATCCGGATTTAAATGTGTCAAATCAAGATAAACATATTCATCGCCTGATTTTTTAAGTTCCGCATCAATTGCCCTTGCAACTATATCCCTTGGTGCAAGCGAACCACGCGGGTCATATTTTTTCATAAAGTCCTCACCTTGCTTTGTCCTCAATATTCCACCAAACCCGCGGACCGCCTCCGAGATCAAAAATACCGGCGAACCCGAATTGTAAAGCGTTGTCGGGTGAAATTGTATAAACTCCATATTCCCAATTTTTGCCCCCGCCCGATAAGCCATAGCAACACCATCACCAGTTGCGATCAACGGATTTGTCGTATGAAGATATACCTGCCCAAGTCCGCCGGTTGCAAGCAAAGTCACCTTTGAGAGAAACTTCTTGACCTCTCCCGTTTTTGAATCAAGCGCATAAACACCCCAACAATGTATATTGTCAATCTTCTTGCTCTTATCAATTCCAACCAAATGATGCTCCGTTATCAAATCAATCGCAACATGATGCTCAAAAATTTTAACATTTGGATGACTTGCGACTTTTTCAAGAAGAGCTCTTTCAATTTCACGCCCGGTTAAATCCTTTGCGTGAACAATTCTTCGCCTTGAATGCCCCCCTTCCATCCCGAGATCAAGCCGACCATTTTGCGTCCTCGTGAATTCAACCCCTATTTTCATCAATTCCTCAACCTTTCTCGGACCCTCACGAACCATCAACTCAACCGCCTCCCTTTTACAAAGCCCAGCCCCAGCATTTAAAGTATCCTGAATGTGAAGCTCGTAAGAATCATCCGGTGAAAAAACCGACGCAATCCCCCCCTGTGCATAATTCGTGTTTGATTCGGCTTTCTCCTTCTTCGTGATTATAGCAACCTGACCATAATCAGCAACTTTCAACGCATAAAACAAACCCGCAATTCCACTTCCTATAACAAGGAAATCAGAAACTATCTCCATAATGATTAAACTTTTATTTCAAGTGAAATATCAAGCGCCCTAACAGAATGAGTCAACATCCCAACCGATATGTAATCAACCCCCGTCTCAGCAACTTCACGGACATTTTCAAGCGTGATCCCACCGGATGCTTCAACTTCAAACCTTTCACCTATCAAATCAACAGCCCTTTTCAAATCATCAATGTTGAAATTATCAAGCAAAATTCTATCAACACCCCCAACCTTTAAAATTTTTTCAACATCTTCAACGCTTTGTGCCTCAACCTCTATCTTTAAATCAAGGTTTTTCTCCTTTATGAACCTCAAACATCTTTCAATTGCCTTCTCAACACCGCCAGCGATCGCTATATGATTATCCTTTATCAAAATCATATCATACAATCCAAATCTATGATTTACCCCACCACCTATTTCCACCGCAAGTTTATCAATTAAACGAAGCCCCGGGGCTGTTTTCCTTGTATCAGTGATCTTAGCCTTCGTTCCTTCAACTGCCTTTACAAACTTTCTCGTCAAAGTCGCAATTCCACTCATCCTCTGCAAAAAATTCAAAGCGGTCCTTTCAACAGTTAAAATACTTCTGACATCCCCTTTTACAATTCCAATTATATCTCCTTTTTTAACTTCATCCCCATCGGAAAGAAAAGGAATAAAATTTAAACTCGGATCAAGCGCCCTAAAAACAAACCACACAACATCAATTCCAGCAACAACCCCTTCATCCTTTGAAACGAACTCAGCCTCTGCTTCAATCCCCTCATCACCTATAACAGCCATCGTCGTCACATCACCAGAACCAATGTCTTCAACAAGAGCTCTCTCAACAATTTCAATTATTTTCTCCTCAAGATGAAAATTTCCCATCGTGATACCATCTCTCACTTTCATCCTGCGGTTTTAAAATTAACAACCCATCCCTTATTTCATAAACCCTTCCACATTTCTCACATAGAACCGATTCTGTCTCTTCACTATACTTTAAATCACCCTTACATTTCGGGCAAGCAAGTATTTCAAGAAGTTTCTTGTCAAACATGGCTTAACACCTCTTATTTTTACACGATTTGAAATTTTCAATGACGAAATTCATAAAGACCTCTGGCGGTTTCACCGGCTTATATGTCTTCGCATCAAGAAAAACATGCTCGGTATAACCCTCCGCTACCAACTCGTCATCAACATCGCGATAAACTTCATATTCAAGACGAAATTTCAAATTTGGGATTTCCTTCATAAATGTCTCAATCCTTAAAAGGTCATCGTAATAAGCTGGTTTTTTAAACCTTGCAAACGCTTCAAGGACTGGGATCAAATAACCCATCCTCTCAATTTCACTATAAGGCAAACCATAATCCCTTAAAAGCTCGGTCCTCGCCCATTCAAAATACTCAAAAAACTTGGCGTGATAAACAAACCTCATTTGATCCGTATCTGAATATCTAACCCTGATTTTATAAATGTGCTTTATCATTCTTCCCAGAACCCCATTTTTCTATATTTTTGAATCCTCATCTCAACAAGTTTTTTCGGTTTTATCTTTGAAAGTTCTTCAATTTCCTCAATCAAAATCTCTTTTAAAATCCTTGCAGCTTCTTTATGGTCACGATGTGCCCCACCGACTGGCTCAGGAACGATCCTATCAATTACACCAAGATTTATTAAATCCTGCGCTGTTAATTTCAACTGCTCAGCCGCTTGCTCTTTATAGTCCCAACTCCTCCAAAGGATACTTGAACACGACTCCGGTGCTATAACCGAATACCAAGCATGCTCAAGCATAAGAACCCTGTCACCAACACCAATGCCAAGTGCCCCTCCACTTGCGCCCTCTCCTATTATAACGACAATTATCGGAACCTCCAACCTAGACATCTCAAACAAATTCCTCGCTATTGCTTCCGCCTGACCTCTTTCCTCTGCTCCGATGCCAGGATATGCCCCCGGCGTATCAATCAAAGTTATCACTGGCTTACCGAACTTTTCAGCAAGCTTCATCAAACGCATCGCCTTCCTGTATCCCTCGGGATGGGGCATCCCAAAATTTCTATAAAGATTTGACTTCGTGTCCCTACCCTTTTGTGTCCCTATCACCATAACAGTCCTGCTCTCAAGCCTTGCAAAACCACCTATCATCGCTTTATCATCACCAAAACATCTATCACCATGCAACTCAATAAAATCACTCATCATAAGATAAATGTAATCCAAAGGATAAGGTCTATCAGGATGCCTTGCTATTTGAACCTTCTGCCAACGAGTTAAATTTGAATAGATGTTCCTTTTCAACTCTTCAACTTTACTCTCAAGCTTTTTTATCTCCTCACTCAAATCAACACCACCACTGTTTGCAAATTTACGCATCTCCTCAATCTTTTGCTCAAGCTCAATTATCGGCTTCTCAAAATCAAGAACAAACTTTGACATATCACTTCTTCGCTTTGTTTGAAATTAATTTTAAAAAAGCCCTGATTAAAATCTCAATGTCAAGCGCAAGCGACTGATTCCGAGCGTAAAAGATATTAAGTCGCTCAATCTCATCGTGGGATAAATTTTCGGAATCTTGGATTTGCACAATCCCAGTCAAACCTTTCTTCCCAAGGAAAACCTCACCATCGGGAGAATCAAGCGGACGACCAACCAAGCTCAAATTTCCTTTCAAAACCTTCGGCAAAAGCAAAATTTTCTCGCCGAAATCGCCAACACCTGCACCAAAAATTTTTTTAAAATATACCAAAGGATACACAAAAATCAAAAGCGGAAGTGAAAAAATAATATCAAAGACCCTCTTTGAAAAACGATTCAAAAACTTGTTTATGTTATAATCAATGTCAAGAACTGGAATGTCATCAAGCGAATCAACACTCCCTTTGCTTAAAATTAAATCCGACCCCAAAAGAGCCAACTTGAAATTAACGCTTCTATCTTTCACCCGTCCTATTATTGAAAGGATGTCAAAATAAGAAATCTCACCGCTGACAAATATGACATCATCAATTTTCTTCTCACGGATTATCCTCTCAACCATTGAAATCCCACCTATAACTTCAACACCATCAACCCTTTGCCCAACATTTTTCATATCAAGTTCAACTATCCCTACAATCTTGACATTTTCACCCGTTTTCCCCTTCAACTTCCTTATCAGCATCCTCGCATTTTCTCCCGAACCAACAACTATCACCCTCCTTGCATCAATCCTTACATTTATAAAAGGAATCCTACCGAAAACCCTCACGATAAACCTCCACCCGGGGAGAAAAATAGAATTAAATAAAGTCATCGCAAGAAAAATCATCCTGCTGAAAGCATAATCCTTGAATAGAAAAGTCATCGTTGAAAGTATAAGCGAAGAAAACCAAACTGAAACCAATGTGTATCCAATTGAAAACTTTCTGTTAGTATAAACCCCAAACGAATAAAGCGTAAACAAAACTACAACTGGTGGGACAATCAAAACTTCTGGATAGGCATATTTCGGAAGGGCAAATATCGCACCAAACCTCAAAAATTCGCCGATCAAAAACGAGAATATTACGAAAACGAAATCAACGAACATCTCCCAATAATTTTTAAAGACCTTGCCTAAAAAAGCAGCAAATCCCCTGACAAAAATTCCAACTCTCAATATAACATTTAAAAGAGCGAACTCTTTGAAATGTTTCTTAACAAAAATTCTCATCGCATCGTAAAAAACCTTGACCTCGTCAATATTACTTCTTTTTGTGCTCTCCCCTTTGAAGTGAATTATTTGAGTCGTCGGAACATAATAAATTTTCCAGCCGGCTTTTTTTATCCTGTAACACCAATCAATATCCTCCCCATACATAAAAAAGTCCTCATCAAGCCCGCCAACCTTTTCATAAACTTCCCTTCTTATCATCATAAACGAACCACTCACAGCATCAACCTCAACGATTTCATCAGGGTCAAGATATGTGAGGTTATACTGGGCGAAAATTTTACTCTTTGGGAAAACTCTCGCAAGCCCAACCATCTTCGTGAAAGCAACCCATGGCGTTGGAAAACTCCTACGACAAGCAAGCTGAAGCGTCCCGTCCGGATTTAAAACTTTACATCCAACCATCCCACATTCGGGATGTGACTCAAGAAAAGAGATTAAAACCCTGAAAGTGTCCTCCTGAACAATCGTATCAGGATTTATTAGCAAAATATATTTTCCCTTTGCAAGTTTCAACGCTTGGTTGTTCGCTCTTGCGAAACCCACATTTTCCTTATTAACTATCAAATTAACCTCGGGAAACTTCTGCCTTACCATCTCAACGCTTCCATCCTCACTTGCGTTATCAACGACAAATATCTCGGCATTAATCCCAACGGTTGCTTTCTTGATTGAATTTAAAGCGCTCTCAAGAAACTCCTTAACATTGTAGTTCACAATAATTATTGAAAGATCAACCCCCATCCCTCTTTCTCTTGAAGAGTTTTAAAAACCTTTCAGAAAACATAAGACGCAAAACCATAAAAGCAGCTTCAAAAACTATCTTCCTATTCATTTTTGAAACCCCAGACCTCCTCTCAACAAAAATTATCGGATGTTCTTTGATCCTCATCCCTTTGTAGTAGGACTTTACCGTAAACTCAATTTGAAAAGCGTACCCATTTGACTTGATTCTATCAAGTTTTATCTTTTCAAGCACCCTTTTAGAGATACATTTAAAACCACTTGTCAAATCCTTAACTGGAACGCCTGTAAAAGTCCTCGCATAAGCATTGGCAAAATAACTGAGCAAAACCCTACTCATTGGCCAGTTCATAACCGAAACACCATGCGAATATCTTGAACCAATGACTATATCATAACTGTCAAGCGTTCCTTTAAGCAATTCAGGTATTTCCTTCGGGTCGTGTGAAAAATCGGCGTCCATCTGAAAAACATAATCGTAATCGTTCGCCAACGCAAATTTAAAACCCTCAACATATGCAGTCCCAAGCCCAAGCTTTCCGGGTCTTTGAATCAAATGAATCCTCCCAGAAAATTTCCCCTGCAATTCCTTCACAACTTCAACCGTTCCATCAGGTGAATTATCATCAACGACAAGAACATCAACCCGAGCATCAGCAAAGGACTTTATCTTCTCCTCCTGGCTTAAAACCTGTGGTATTAACTCCCTCACATTCTCAGCTTCATTATATGTCGGAATTATAACAAGGATTTTCATCGGGTGTCAATTTTTACTTTTGAAAAAATCAACGATACTTTCAACTACATAATCAATCTCATCATCCCTTAACTCGGGAAACATCGGCAAAGATAGCACCTCCCGTGAGCATTTTTCAGCGATAGGGAAGTCACCCTCTTTATAACCAAAATAAGAAAACGCCTTTTGAAGATGAAGCGGGATCGGGTAATGAACCGCTGTTTGAATCCCTCTCCCCCTCAAAAATTCAATCAACTCATCCCTTCTGTTTGTCCTTATAGTGTATTGATGATAAATATGCTTATTATACGGCTCAGCGTAAGGAGTAACAATTGAATCAATGTCCTTTAACGCATTTGAATATCTATTTGCGATCTCAGATCTTCTCTCGTTCCACTCATCAACATATTTTAACTTCACAAGCAAGATCCCCGCCTGCAAAGTGTCAAGTCGGCTATTGACCCCAAGTAGCTCGTGGTGATATCTCATCCTTGACCCGTGGACGCGAATCATCCTTATCTTCTCCGCTAAGTCATCATTATTAGTGACCACCATACCAGCATCGCCAAAAGCACCGAGATTTTTCGTCGGGAAGAAACTAATGCAGGATATGTCGCCAAAAGTGCAAACCTTTCTGCCCTTGTACTCGGCTCCAAACGCCTGAGCCGAGTCCTCAATCACATAAAGATTGTATCTTCTGGCTATGTCAAGAATTTTCTCCATCTCTGCGGGCTGACCATAAAGGTGAACTGGAATTATCGCCTTCGTCTTTTCAGTTATCCTCTCCTCAATAAGTTTTGGCTCTATGTTATATGTTCGCTCATCAATATCAACATAGACGGGCTTTCCGCCAAGTAGAACAACCGTTTCAGCTGTTGCCACAAATGTGAAAGGCGTCGTTATAACTTCATCCCCCGGCTTTAAACCAATAGCCATTAACGCAATTTGAAGAGCGTCCGTCCCGGAGGCAACACCTATAGCATGTTTAACACCAAGATACTGCGCAACTTTCTGCTCAAATTCCTTAACCTCCTCACCAAGTATAAAATCACCCCTGCTCAAAACTTTTTGAATTACAGCATCAATTTCTTCTTTCAAATTCAGATACTGCCTCACCGGTGTGAAAATCGGTATCTCCATTTACTCTACAAGTTTATGTTTTAAGTTTGACCTTTGCCAGAAAGAATATGCAAAATTGTGTAAGCAATGATCTTCAAATCCATACGAAGCGACATATTCTCAATGTAAAAAAGATCATATTGCAGTTTTTTCTTTACATCCTCAATTGATTCATCGTATTTATACTTGACCTGAGCCCAACCAGTGATGCCAGGCTTAACTTTCAACCTTCTCCTGTAAAGGGGGATCTCCTTTGAAAGCTTCTCTACAAAAACAGGTCTTTCAGGTCTCGGTCCAATTAAGCTCATATCTCCCTTTAAAACATTTATAAATTGTGGGATTTCATCAAGATGAAGTTTCCTCAAAATTTTTCCAACGCGCGTAACCCTTGGATCATTTTTTGTTGCCCAAGTTGGACCAGTAAGCGCTTCCGCATTCTCATACATAGAACGGAACTTATACAATGTAAATATCTTCCCGTCCTTCCCAACCCTTTCCTGCTTGTATATCACAGGTCCACGAGAATCAATTTTGATCAAAATCGCAATCAAAACCCACAAAGGCAAACCAAGACCGAGAACGATCAAAGAAACAACTATATCAATCAACCTTTTTACAACCCTCTCCCATGGTTGCATTATCTCAGGCATTATCTCAATCAACGGGAAACCATAGATCTGATTCGTTCGTGCCTGTCCGCTTATTGCGTCGTAAAGGTCGGGAACTATTTTAAAATTAACATCCTCCTTACACTTCCCAATTAATTCAAGCAATTTGTCATGTTCGCTTGATTCAAGCGCGAAAATCACCTCTTTAACCTCGTTCTCCCTTATTATCTCGTTTATCTTATCAGCAGTGCCAAGAACCTTAACACCCTTATATTCACCCCCCTTCCTTTTATCTGTCCTCACGAAACCGACAACCTTATAGCCAAGTGCCGGATATTTCAAAATTAGATCAAAAATCTCCCTACCCTTCTCATTGAACCCCACGATAATTGTATTCCTTGCACCTATTCCTGCTTCAAGAAGTTTCCTTTGAAATGTTCTAACGCTTAACCTCCCGACAGAAACAAATGAAAGCACAATGAACCAATAGATCAATATCAACAATCTTGAATTCGCTGGTGAATTCGTTGATATATCATCAATAAAGATGGCGAAAAACAACGCTAAAACACCAAATGTGACGGTTTTAAAAATGGTTATAAGCTCATCAAGCCGTGATTTAGCATACCAAGATTGGTAAAGCCCGAAAAACCAAAACAAAATGAGCCAGTAAACGGTTATGACAAACATTGGTAGAAGAAATTCCGGTTTAGTGTAATATTGAAACAGACCACTTTCAACCCTGATGAAATAATAGATCACCCAGCTCAACACAAGCATCAAAACATCAATGCACAAAACAATTATTTTTTCAAGCGTTTTTAACATATTGAGGAATTTTCTTTCTTTTAATCAGAACATCCTCATATACTTGGGCAATCTTTGATAACATTTTATCAAGTGTAAATTTTTCAATTGCTTTTTCCCGCCCAGCTTTCCCCATGCGTTCACGCAACTCAACATCGGAAACAAGTTTCCTTATCGCCTTGGCAAGTGCATTCACATCCCTTGATGGGACAAGATAACCATTAACTCCATCGTCAACAAGTTCAGGTATCCCACCTACACGAGTTGCAACAACTGGCAAACCCGACATCATCGCTTCAATAATTGTCAAAGGTAAACCCTCCCACCTGGAAGGCAAAACAAAGATATCACTTTCAGCAAGTATTTTGGGGATGTCAAACCTTTCACCAAGTAAAATAACTCTATCTCTCAATCCGTTCTTAAAGATATATCCTTCAACTTGTTGACGCAATTCACCATCACCAACAATTTGAAGCTTTATCTCTGGAACTAACTTAATTGCATCAATAAGCAAAAGTAAATCCTTGGGTGGAGCAAGTCGACCCACAAATGTAACAATCACCTCATTGGAAGATTTGCGATAATCCCTTGAAATTTTAAAAAATTCATTAGGATCAACTCCGTTATGTATTACAACAAGTTTGTCCTCCCTAGCAACCTTAAACTTTAATGCAAGTTTCCTATCAAATTCAGAAACACAGATAATTTTATCGGTGACATATCCAGCTAACTTCTCAATTTGCGCCAACAGAAATCTCTTCCAGTATTCCCTGCCCTCTGTAAATGCCCATCCGTGAGCTGTGAAAATTATCGGCTTAACATTTAAAACAGCCGACCAGAACCGTGCAATTAAACCCGCCTTGGTGCTGTGCGCGTGAATTATATCGGGCGAAAATTCTTTTATCGCTTTTTTAACGGGCACAAAAGCTCTAATATCATTAAAAATATGAAGCCGTCGCACAAAATATGGGTTCACAAATAACCTTACACCAAGTTTCTCAGCCTCCCTTAATAACCTCGGCTCTGGAGCCGAGACCAAACCAATTTCAAAACCTTGCGTAGTGAAATATCTCATCAACTGCAAAACATGCATTGAAGCTCCACCGAATCCAGCAGATGTCACAACATAAAGTATCCGCACAAAATTAACTCGTTTTATTTTTCAGTTTCACAAGACCAAACATGAAACCCAAAATTATCCAAAAATGTCGCCAATGAAGCGTATCTATTACAAAACTTTGAACCAAAATCCCAACCAAAGAGCTCAAAAGCCAAGCTATATCCTGAAATTTTGCTTCATTTGATTTTAAACTTCTAAAAAGTTCAAAGATTCCAAAAACAATCGCCACGCTCAACCCAACCAAAAAAATTCCAAATCCAAGCAATCCGTTCTCAGTTAAAACCCTCAAATATAAACTATGCGCTGACGGAGTTAACCTCAACATCGGTCCGCCAACCGACTTTTGATAATCAATTGAATAAATCTCAAATTGTCCTGGACCAACACCAAGTGGGTAGTTTTTTAGCATTTCAATGCCCGCTCTCCATGCCATCGCCCTCCCGTAAATGTCATACCATTGTAATCCTCTAAACCTAAAACTTTGTCTAAATGTTTCAAGCAAAAATGGAACGGAAATTAAGCCGATAACAACCGCAATTGAAAGCACAATAAAAAATCTCTTGCTTCGTCTCACAAAAATTGAAATCAAACCAATGACACCAATACCGCTTAAAAGATTTAAAAATGAACCGCGTGAAAATGTCAAGACAACTGAAATTAAAAGAAACAAAAACATTAAAAGATATTTACCGATTTCTTCTCTCTTGCCAAATAAAATTCTCGTCATTGCGAATAAAGCGCCCGTTGATATAAACGCACCCGCAACATTTGGGTCCTTAAAAAAACCAGCTGGTCTTCCAAGTCGCCCCTGAAGGTATAATAGTAAAATCATAACCGCCAAAACCATAGCCGAAATTATAACCGCAATAAGATAAAATCTTTTAACCTCATTCCAAGTATCATAATCCTTGATATACCCCGAAAAATAAAAAGCAAACGATATCGTATAAACTGTAACAAGGGCAAAAAACCCAGCACGCTGTAAAGAAATGCTTAACGGAATTTGCACCAAGTTAAGCAAAATATAAACAAACAAAAGATAAAATAATGGATTATTACTCCACTTGACATCACCTTTTATTATCCTTTTCAACCACGAGCCAAAAAAAACGAAATCAACAGGTGCTGGTTCAAATTCAAGTCCCCAAAGGAACATTAATCCAGCGTTCGCCTCACGCCTGGTCAGGACAAGCCACAAAAAACCAGCAATAAACATTAAAATCCACATACCATAATAGTTCACAAAAATTCCAAAAAATGGTAATACAAGGGAAAGCACAAACAAAACGTTCTGGACCTCAATCTTGGAAACATATCGGATATTTTGCCTTGCTATTTCCATAAAGATTTAATAACGCGCTTTATGTATTTTAAAAATGAAAAAGGTAAAACAACACAAATGGTGAAAAACGAAATTTTACTTTCCCGAAAAAGCTTTAAATAAGAGTTTATCTCCTTCCTTTCCATGTCCCATAACTTTGCGCTCAACCCACTAAAACCATAATACGGTTTATACCGATACCCAAGATTAAGTTTAATAAAAGCACCAGAATAGCCAGATAAAAGTATGTTAAGCCACAATAAGTAATCCTCCCCGTATTTCTTTGATGGCTCAAAGCGAAATGGCAAACCATTTTTAAGCATAACTGATGAAGTCGGAAAAACATTCTGAAAGAGCAATCTTTTAGCTGAAATTTTTCTAAATCTCACTTTTTCCGAATGTTCAGGAAAAGGCGTATAATCATTTTTCAAAACTTCAACTTTGTGTCCTGTAATTACAAATTCAGGATTTGATCGCATAAAGTTATACTGAATTTCAATTTTTCTCGGATGCCATGAATCGTCCGAATCCAGAAAAGCAACATATAGTTGAGTTGCATTATCCCATCCTGTATTTCGTGCGGATCCCGGTCCTCTGTTTACATCATGTTCAATTAGTTTTATCCAACCAGTTTCATAATTTTTAACAAGGTCTCTCAAATACAACTTCGTTTCTTCATCACTTCCATCATCAACTATTATAACTTCTTCGGGTCGCCATGTCTGAGCCCAAACCGAATCAACAGCCCTCTTTATCGTTCCCTTGCAATTATAACAAGGTATAACAACGCTAACCGGAGCTTTCATTTGAAAGTTGCTTTTATTTTCGCAAATGAGCGAATAGAAACCCTTTCATTTTCATCTATCACAAAAAACCATACATATAATGCAAAAATTAAGAGCAAAGTCAGAGAGAAAACAAACTTTAGTTCAAAGGTAGTGAAGAAAAATTTGATCAAAAAAATCCCAAGCACCATCACAATTGAAATAAGCACGAGTTGTCTTACTGTATTGTTGAAAAAATTTCCAAAGGAAACAATCTTATAGTTAAAAACGAAATAAAAAAGAAACACCCCTTCAACAAAACTTCTCAATAGCCAACCCAAAGCTGCACCCTTAAGACCAAGCTCAAGGATCAAGAAAGAAACAAAAGGTATATACAAAAACAGTTCAGCAAGCGAAACCTTCGCGACAAGGTCCGGTCGCCCATAACTTTGTAAAAGTATTAAAGGAAAACCACAGATAGAACTAATAAAAAATCCAAAGGCAAGGAGTTGAAAAATCACACTGCTTTGTGTTTGGAATTCAGGACCAAGCCACACCTTTAAAATATCCGCAGAAAAGATAGCTATAATAAAAACGACAGGGAAAAGTATTAAAAAGGTATACTTTATAGATTTCGTGAAAGCATTTTCAAGTTTACTTTGATCCTCCAGCGCTTTAAACGCTGAAAACGCCGGGAACAAAGTCATTGTTAAACTTATCGGAACAATCCACATCCTTTGAACAATTTCAAATGGTGCAGTATAATACGCTAAAACAGCTGCTGAAAGAAAATAAGAGATCAAAAACCTATCAACATATGTCAAAATTGGTATGACTATATTACTTACTGTAAGCCAACCCCCGAAAGAAAGCAACTTTGAAAATGTTTTCAAATCAACCGAAAAGTTTTTCAACTCGGGGCACACTTTAAAATCAATAAACCCCAAAATTAAAATGACAAACAACCGAAACATGACTATCAAGAAAACTATCCCTGACAAACCAAAATTTAAAATGGCGCCAAAGATTGACAAAATTAGCACACCCAGTTTCGTTAAAGTGAGCACAAGATTTACAAGGTCAAACCTCTGATATGCTTCAAGGAGACCTTGAAAAGATGTTGATATAAGTATCAATGGCACGGCAAGTGAGATGAAATACAGAGATAATTTTGTCTCATTAATATAATGGGTGGAAACCTTGAGAAGTTTCACAACGATGAACGGAGAAACACTGTATAAAAACATCCCAATTAATAAGCCCATAACTACTTGGATTGAAGCTGAGGTCCAAAAAATTTTCGGTATTTCACGAAATTTTGACTGCGCAAGCAACTCGGATACAAACTTCGTCGTCGTCCTACCAAGCCCAAGGTCAAGCATTGAAGAATACCACATCAGCATCCAAAGAATTGAAAGTAAACCAAACCTCTCAACCCCAAGATAACTAATTAAAACGGGCAGAGCAATGATTACAGCTATTATCGGAATTATTTGACCAGCCAAATTGAAAAGTGAATTTTTAACTATTGTATGGGAGGAAATTGAAATGGTTTGATTTACACTTTTATCACTCATAAAGGACAATCAAACTTCCTCTATTTTGTATATCTTGGCAATCCTTCTGACGAACACATGCGTCTTTAATTCAAGTGAATTAAAAACCTTGTCACGCTTTAAAAATGATTCACTCAAGAACGAAAGAACGACAAACAAAGTTAA